>DAIPYB010000007.1:0-21004 GCA_036782955.1 Pseudoxanthobacter sp.
GCCTCACCGTCGTCAGCAACCGCTACGGCGCCTGCGACCTTTCACGCCTCGGCACCGCCTTCGCACTGGCCCCCGCCGCCACGCCGGAAGAACTGGCCGCAACCCTCGCCGCCACGGCGGAAGCCAGCCTCGCCGGCACCGCCACGGAAGCCGACCAGCGCATCGCCAACCGCATCGCACTGGAGCGCGCATTCTCCTCCCCCGAGCAGATGGATCAGACTGCGCGGTGGATTTCCGCCCTGCTGTGAGGCGGGCGAACCGGACCGGCCCCTGCATCTGCATGGGGCCGGTTTTATTTTCGGGCCTTATGGCGTGGTAGTGAGCAACTCCTGCCCGTCATACGTCGCCCGTACGATCCGGTTCTGGCTGTCGATCACAATCGCGGCTTCCTGCGGACCGCCTAGCGTAGCGATGTCCGGCGCCACGCCGGCATAGTGATGCACATTCACCTGCGGCCGCTGCGAAACGCCGAGCAGATAAGGCCCGATGAAGTGCTTCACCTTGGTATCGGCCTGAAAGTAGAGATACCAATCACCGTCGACATGCTCAGGCAGGAAAAGATCGAGCGTCGCAACCGGCCGGCCGGCCAGCTTCTCGCGCATGGCTTCGGCAGAATCCTCCAGTGTGCGCGATGCGGCCATCAGCCGGAAAGCCGCCCCCATGGGCATCATGTGGGTCGAATAGGACACCAGCAGCCCACCCGTGAACAGAAGCGTGAAGAGCCCCGCCAGCGCCCGGCCCAGAAATACCGGCCGGCTCCACGTCCACGCAATATAGAGCGCCAGCGACACGGCCGCCCAATGCGGAATGATCATGTAGTAGGCGCTGGGGTGCAGAGTGCGGGCGGTGATCAGCGTGCAGGCCACGGCGATAAAGAACAGATAGCCTTCGCTCTCGAAGCGGCGGATCAGCGCCAGCCCGTCCTTCACACCGGAAAGGGCCGGCAGGCTCGCTTTCTTTGCGGCATTGAATACGATCAGCAGGAAGACCAGCAGCGCCGCCCAGAACAGCAGTGCAGCCAGCATCAGAGCGCGGTCGGACAGGAGGCCGCCGCGGCCGAGATTCATGAAATTACCGAAGCCCAGGCTGAGCTGCCACAGCGTGCGGCTGCCGGCGACCGGGTCGCCACCTTCGACGTGGGGCGACCACCAGCCGGAAATACGAGCAAAATAGTAATAAATGTACCAGCCGCTATAAAAAATAGGAATTATAGCGAGGGTGATATTACGCTTTACGCGCGCGATATCGGGCGCACCGCGTGAAACGGCAAATATCAACAGCAGTACCGGAAGAAAGAATGTTATTTCTTTTGCATTAAAGGCGATGCAGATAAGCGCAACGCTGACAAAAATAAAAATAAATGCGTTGGCTACACCAATCACACGCTTGTTCAGCATGTGCCACCAGTAAATGGCGGTAATGGCATAAACGAGTGCTGCCAACTTGTCGTGCTGGGTTGCCTGCCAGAAATAGGTGTTCAGGACAGGCGCGGACAGACACCACAGTACAACTGCCAGAGCCGAGAGACTGACACTGCGAATCACCTGCACGCCATGCACAAAAAGTACTGCCGCGCACAAGGCAAGCAACGCGGCCTGCGATGCATTTGAACAGGCAACGTCGACGCCGCAATATTGTCCGATCAGCGAGAGCAGCAGGACGCTCGCCTGCCGTGCATTGGTTCCCTGCGGAAACAGAACAAACTCGCCCAGACTGACATCCGACAGCTGGCGTCCTGACAAAAAGAACTCACGCGCTTCGGTGAGGATGAATAATTTCCCGAAAAATCCATAAAAATAAAGAAACGTCCCAACCGCGATCAGGACAGCAATGAAGGTTACCAGCAGCTTCGAAGCCCCAGGTGCCTCATCGGCTGCCGATCCGTCTGAAATACCGAGGCTGTGAGCCATGCTTTATTCCCCCGTACGCGCGGCGCGCAACACCGGCCAGCCACCCGGGAAACAGGCGCAGCCCTTGATTGCACGCGGAGGCGGCTTCGCAAGCGCGACCCGCCGTTCTCCGGCGATCTTCTTACATGCAGCCCCCGCCGGAAAACAATGCCACTTTCCACGGCAGGCGACGCGATGTTTTGGGCGGAGCGTGGCAAAATCAACCTTGCCGTGGGGCGAGCGCCAAGGCATACCGGATTTTGAACTCTGCGGAACGGCACCGTCTGCTTTGTCCGGTCCGGCCTCGGACTCGACGAAGTGAGTAAAATATAACTGATATACCAAACTGAATTACAACGGACTTATCTTTCTGCGTGTCAGGACGATCAGTATTGAGCACAACCTGCCATTACGCTTAACTCCAAAGCGCGGTTGGAATTTTCTTGATGGATATCCCTCTCGTCGTCGATCTCGACGGTACTCTGATCCGCAGCGATCTTCTATTTGAGTCCTTTCTATCGCTGCTGGGCACCTCGCCTCTCAAAGCAATCGGCGCGGCCTGCCAGCTTCGGCAGGGTAAGGCAGCACTGAAATGCCGGATCGCTGACGATGCCGTCGTCGAGATCGAAACGTTGCCCTTCAACGAGGAAGTGCTGAGCTTCCTGAAGGCCGAGCGGGCCGGCGGACGCCGGATTTATATCGCCTCGGCATCGGACGTGCGCTACGCGCAGGCTCTGGCGGACCATCTGGACCTGTTTGACGGTGTATTCGGCTCGCAAGATGGCACCAACCTCGCTGGCGAGGCCAAGGCCCGCCGGCTGTGCGAGGCCTTCGGAGAGGGTGGGTTCGACTATATCGGTGACGCCCCGGTGGATGAGGCCGTGTGGCGCCGGGCCCGCAATGTCTATATCGCCAATGCGCGACCGCGGCACCTTGCCGAAGTGCACAAGTGGGCGCCCCATGCCGTGGCGCTGGGCGAACGGCGCACGCCGGTCAAGGACTATGTCCGCGCCGTGCGCGCTCATCAGTGGCTGAAGAATATACTGGTCTTCGTGCCGGCCATCGCCGCACACCAGATCTGGGACAGCCTCGGCGCCACCATTCTGGCCTTCATCAGCTTCAGCCTGTGCGCTTCCAGCGTTTATATTCTCAACGATCTTCTGGATTTGCGGAACGACCGCGCCCACAGCAAGAAGAAAAACAGGCCGTTCGCGGCGGGTCGCATTCCCATCATCCACGGCGCACTGCTGTTTCCGCTGCTTCTGCTGGGTGCGTTCGTGCTGGCCCTGTTCCTGCCGTTCAAATTCATGACGGTTCTGGCAGGCTATTATGTGCTGACATGCGCCTACTCGTTCTTCCTCAAGAAGAAGATGCTGGTGGATGTCATAACGCTCGCCTGCCTTTATGGTTGCCGGCTGTGGGCCGGCGCGGCAGCGGCCAGCATCGCGCTGTCGCCATGGCTGATTGCCTTCGCGGTGTTCATTTTCCTCTGCCTTGCCCTCGTCAAGCGCTGCTCCGAACTGATCGATCGCATCCAGAAGAACAAGGGCGATCCGGTCGGGCGGGGCTATCGGCTGAGCGACCTTCCCGCGCTGCAGGCAATGGCGGCGGCTTCCGGCTATGTTTCCACGCTGGTGCTGGCGCTCTACCTGAACAGCGATGCGATGCGGGTGCTTTACAGCCATCCCAACCGGCTCTGGCTGATCTGCGTCATCCTGCTGTTCTGGATCAGCCGCACGCTGCTGCTCACCCATCGCGGTGAAATGCACGACGACCCTGTGGTGTTCGCCGCCACCGACCGGGTCAGCCAGTTCACCGCTCTCGCCTGCCTCGCTTCCGTTGCGATCAGCCTGTAATGAACCGCTCCCTGCGCATTGCCATTCTCTACACGCTGTTCGCCGTGGTCTCCACGGCGGTCAATCTCGGCAGCCAGTGGCTGACGCTGCGGGCGATCGCGCCGCTGGCGCTGCCCACCGGCGCCCAGATCTTCGCCGCTCTGGTGGTGGGCACCGGCACCGGCCTTGTCGTGAAATATGTCCTCGACAAGCGATATATCTTCGGCGACTTCTCAACCGGCGCCGCAACGCACGCCAAGAAATTCTCGCTCTATACGGCGATGGGGCTCGTCACGACGGTCATTTTCTGGGGTGCCGAATTTCTGGGTGCCTGGATAAGGCCGGACAGCGGACTTTATATTGGCGGCGCACTGGGTCTTGCGGTCGGTTATGTCGTCAAATACCAGCTCGACAAGGCTTTTGTATTCGAAGCCACGCAGCCTGAGGAGCGGGCGAGATGATGCTGTCCGGGTGGGGGCGCTATCCGCGCATCGCGGCAACGCCGGTGAGGCCGCGCACCGCCGACGAGGCTCTCGGCCTGCTCGCGACAACGCCGCATCTCATTGCCCGCGGCAACGGCCGGGCCTATGGCGACGCCGCCCTCGGCGCCGGCAGCACGGTGGAAATGGGCGCCATCAGCCGCCTCATCGCCTTCAATGAGGAAACCGGCCTGCTGGTCTGCGAAGCCGGAACACTGCTGTCCGATCTGGTCGATCTGTTCCTGCCGCGCGGCTGGTTTGTGCCGGTCACGCCGGGCACGCGCTTCGTCACCGTGGGCGGCATGGTGGCGGCGGATGTGCACGGCAAGAACCACCATGTCGCCGGGTCGTTCGGCCACCACATCGACTGGTTCGATCTCGCCGCGGCGGACGGGCGCGTGCTGCGCTGTTCGCCTACGGAGAACACCGCCATTTTCGATGCCACCATCGGCGGCATGGGACTGACAGGCATCATCCTGCGCGTCGCTTTCCGGCTGGTGAGAGTGGAAACCGACCTCATCGACCAGCGGCTGCTGAAGGCCACCGGCCTCGACCATGCGATGGACCTGTTCGAGGCCAGCACCGAGGCCACTTATTCGGTGGCGTGGATCGACTGCGTCAGCTCCGGCAGCGCCCTTGGCCGCTCGCTCATCATGCTGGGCGAGCACCTGCCTGCCGAAAGGCTGCCGGCGGCCCGCGCCGGACGTGCCTTCTCCGGGCCGCAGCGCCGGCGGCTGTCGGTGCCGCTCGATTTTCCCGGCTTCGCGCTGAACCGCTTTTCCATCACCGCCTTCAACGCGCTCTATTACGGCCGCGCCCGGCCGGGCGACAGCGTCGTTGAGCTGGCACCCTATTTCTATCCGCTCGATGCCATCGGCAACTGGAACCGCATCTACGGCCGCAACGGCTTCGTCCAGTATCAGTTCGTGCTGCCGATGGAAGCGAGCCGCGCCGGGATGCGCACCATCCTGACCCGCATCGCCGCCGCCGGCACCGGTTCGTTCCTGGCGGTGCTGAAGCTGTTCGGCCGGGTGCCGACGCGGCCGGGCTCGCTGTCCTTCCCGAGGGAGGGATATACACTGGCCCTCGATTTTCCCGCCTCGGTCGCCACCTTCTGCCTTCTCACCGAACTCGACGCCATGGTGGCCGATCACGGCGGCCGGCTCTATCTCGCCAAGGATGCCCGTGCCGGCGCCTCGATGCTGGCGGGCTACGAAACCCTCGGTGACTTCCGTGCCGTACGTGCCGAAATCGATCCGGATCGCCGCTTTTCTTCCCTGCAATCGCAAAGGCTTGGCCTATGAGCACGCCCGCCGGCTCCCCCGCATCCCCGCCGCCGCTGGTGCTGGTGATCGGCGCCACGTCCGACATCGGCCGGGCAATCGCCCATCGCCACGCGGCCAACGGCTCGCCGCTGGTGCTGACCGCACGCGCACCTGAACAGATCGAAGCCGATGCGCAGGATATCCGCCTGCGTTACGGCGTTACCGTTACCGTGGTGGCATTCGACATTCTCGCCGCGGACGGGCACGAAGCCCTGCTCGACAGCCTGCCCGCCCTGCCCGACATCGCGGTCTGCGTTGTCGGCATATTGGGCGATCCGGCCGTTTCTGCCCATGACCCCGCCGCCGCACGGCTGGTGATGGAAACCAACTACACCGCCCCGGCACTTCTGACAGGCCTGATCGCGAACCGGTTCGAAGCCCGCGGCAGTGGCGTCATCGTCGGCATCAGTTCAGTCGCCGGCGACCGCGGCCGTGCCTCCAACTATGTCTACGGTTCCGCCAAGGCCGGCTACACGCAGTTCCTGTCCGGCCTGAGGGCGCGATTGTCGCGCACGCCGGTGCGCATCATCACAATCAAGCCGGGCTTCGTCGCCACGCGTATGACCGCCGGGCTGAAACTGCCGCCGCTGCTGACGGCGAAGCCGGAAGAAGTCGCCACAGCCATCGACGGTGCAATCCGCAAGAAGCGCGACGTCGTCTACGTGCGCGCCGTATGGTGGCCGATCATGGCCATCGTGCGTCATGTGCCGGAAGCGATCTTCAAGAAAATGAAGTTCTGAAAATACGAACGCCCGGCGAGGGGCACCGTGACGCCCCCTTGCCGGGCTTTCTGACGTTGAGGCGCGTCCGGCGGTGCCGTCAGATCACGACGGCGGCCTCGCCGGCGGCATATCCGCGCGTTCCTTCCACCAGCGTGTCGATGGCGCAGGTGATATGGTAGAGGCTGCTCGCCCGCGAAGGCTCCTGCACGGGCTGCCCGCCAGCGTCGATATGCTCCCACCATTGCCCCGGCACGGGATGCTCGAAGAAGCGCAGCAACCCACGACAGGCCTCGGTGATTTTCGCCTGCGCGCGGGTCTTTGCCGCCGGATCGGTCTCGCAGCCCGCCAGCGCCACATAGGCCTTGATACGCTCGGTCTGCGGCCACAGCCGGGCCCGGTTATCGCGCACAGTCAGGTCGGCATTAAGCTCGTTGATGGCGAGCCCACGCACATCGTCCACCCCGAAATCCTCGGCAAGCGCGATCAGCCGACGCGCCGCCGCGATTGCGTCGGGCCGGTTGCGCGCCGTGCCCCAGCGGATCAGCAGCCATGCCCATTCGAACTGATGCCCCGGCTCCACGACACTCGCGACTGCATCGTCCAGAGCATACCAGTCGCCGTCGTAGAACTCGCGCAGGGCGCCGTTTTCTGCGGTAATGAACCGCGACAGGCAAAGTGCGGCAATCTCGTCGGCCATGGCATTCCAGACCGGGTCATGCCCGATGGCGGCCCATGCCAGACTGGCCTCGAAGATGTGCATATGCGGATTGGCCTTGAGCGGCAGCGTGCGGGGTTGCGCCTCCTCGAAGCCAGCCGTCGGATGAGCCCAGCCAGCTTTCATGCGGGCCAGAAGCCCGGAGGCAATAACCTCCAGCCGCTCCGGCTCCTCGCCGGTCGCAGCAGCAGCGGCGAGGCCGAACAGGACGAAGGCGTGGTCATAAAGATCGAAAGAGGTGTCCAGCACCCGGCCACCGGGGGCCACCAGCGGCACGACAATGCCAGCCGGGCTCGTCAGGTGCTGGCTTTCCAGCGCACGCAGGCCATGGCGCACGAGACCGCGGGCATCCCCCTGCCAGCCGAGCCGTTCGGCGACCGCGAATGAAAAGATCTGGCGACCGACCACGCGAGCGCGGCGCGGGTCATCGGTGGGCAAGCCGGAAGGCGTCAGTTTCTCGATGAAACCACCATTCGTGCGATCAACGCCGATATCAGACCACAGCGGCAGAGCGCGCGTCCGCAGCCAGTCAAGCAGCCGGTTTTGTTCTTCGATCATATGCCCTGTGCCCTGAGACGCTCCGCACAAACCGTCACTGACCCGGCGAAGCACGATCCGCCAGCCGCGACTGCAGGAAGGCGGCAAGATCTCCGCCCGTGAAGAGATAGCCCGCGATGCCGGCCGCGACTGCGGCCTCGATATCGGTTTCCTTGTCGCCGATCAGGAAGCTCGCCGCGCGGTCCACCGGCCAGCGATTCATAAGATCCGTCAGCATGCCGGGTTCCGGCTTGCGCCAGTCGGACTCACGGCGATAAGCCTCCACCGTTCCGTCCGGATGGTAGGGGCAGAAACGCTCGTCATCGATGTGTGCGCCGACGGCGGCCAGTTCATCGCGGATGAAGGCCCGCAGCCCGCGATAATCGTCTTCGCTGTAGAAGCCTCTGGCGATGCCGGCCTGATTGGTAACGATGAATACATAATATCCTGCCCGGTTGAGGTGCAGGACGGCCTGCCGGGCGCCTTCCACCCACTCGAAACGAGCGGGCGAGCCGACATAGCCGTGATCGACGTTGATCACGCCGTCACGGTCGAGAAACACCGCCGGACGCACTTGCCGGGCCGGAATTTCGGTCTGGGCACGATCGTAGTCTTCAGGAATACCGATATCGATGAAATAGCCCGCCGATGCCACGCCGGTCAGCCGGCCCGCGCGCGCCATCTCCGGCAGCACATCCTGTTCCAGTGAGCACTTCGGCGCGAGCGCGTCGAGAAGTGCATGGCGAAACAGATAGACCCCGCCATTGACCAGCCCCGGCCCGGAAACCGGCGGACGCGGCAGGAATGCGGTGACGCGGTCGCCCTGCGTCGCCACCACGCCATAGCGCCCGGTGTCTTCGAGTGCCCGCAGGCTCAGCACGCCGGTCGCCTCGGGGTGGGCCTGCAGGGACAAAACGAGTTCTCCCAGCGGCACGTCGAACAGGGAATCGCCGTTGAGCAGGAAGAAGGTATCGTCGAGATGCTCCCGGGCATGCCAGAGCGCGCCACCGGTGCCGGCCTGATCGGGCTCGACACTGACATCCACAGTCAGCGCAAGCTGAAGGCGCTGCGGCAGATCCGCCGCGAAAGCCCGGACCTGCCCGGACTCGAAGGCGGCCAGCAGCAGGATGCGATCCACGCCCTGCCGTGCCAGTTGTTCAATCAGCACCTCAAGGAACGGCCGGCCGGCCACCGGCAGCAGTGGCTTGGCGCAGTGGCGTGTAAGCTCGCCGAGCCGCGTGCCCAGCCCTCCGCAAAGGATGGCGGCCTGCCGCACCCTGACCGGCGCGGCTTGCTGCGCCGCGAGGCCGCCGGCGTTGTTCAGAACTGCCACGTCTCGCACCCCTGCATGGTGAACTTCACCGGACTGGAAGCGGCACCTGCCGCGCTCAGGATTTCGAGCAGGCGGTACCGGCTCTCCGGATCGACGATGAAGAACATGAACCCGCCACCACCGGCGCCGGAGACCTTGCCGGCCAGCGCGCCGTTTTCCATCGCAAGCCCGACGAGATGGTCGATGGCAGAGTTCGAGATACCCTCCGCCGTCTCCTGCTTGGTTTTCCACGATGCGTTCAGGATATCGGCCATGTGGCGGATATCGCCGACCAGCAACGCCCGCTTCATGTCGGCCGCATCGGCCTTGAGTTGGTGCAGGGCATCGAGCGTGCGGCCTCTGGCGGCACGAATACCTTGCGTCTGCCGGTCGATAATCTCGGCAGACGAGCGGGAGCGGCCTGAGAAACAGACGATGAGGGAAGACTCAAGCTCGTTCAGGATATCGGTGTGCACCCGGAGCGGGTTCACGACCACGCGGTCGTTGGCCAGAAATTCAATGTAGTTGATGCCGCCGAACGCCGCCGCATACTGATCCTGGCGACCGCCAGAAAGACCGAGATCGATGCGCTCGACCTCAAAGGCGAGATGGGCCACGTCATAAGGGCCGAGCGGAGCGCCGAGAATGGCGCGCATGCCGTCCACCAGCGCCACCACAAGCGCGGACGAGGAGCCAAGGCCCGAGCCGGCCGGTGCATCCACGGTGGTCTTGACGGTCATGGGGATCCGCACGCCGCCGTTGAAATCGCGGATCATGCGCTCGTAGACGCCGCGATGCAGCACCAGCGCGGCGCTTTCAAGCGGCGTATCGAGGGAGAAGGCCTCGCTGACGCCGACGTCGTCGGCCTCGAAAACCACCCGGCCATCGTCGCGCGGCAGGAAGGACGCGAACGCGAAGCGATCGACTGTCACGTTCAGCACCGCACCGCCGAAATCGTCGCAATAGGGCGACAGATCCGTGCCGCCGCCGGCGAGTCCGAGACGAAGCGGAGCACGAGCCCGCGTGCGCCGAAACTGACTAACGACCATGTTTCTCTCTCCCCCGGCCCGCCTGCGCACCTTATACGGGCACGCTGGCGACCGTTCGGTTCGGCGCAGCCAGCAGCAGCCCGCCCTCACAGAATCCGACGCGGCCCGGCCACACCGGCGCTAGCAGGCCGTCAGGCTCCGGCACGGAAAATGCGTTCGAACACCTGCTTCGCGGCCCCCCGCGAAAAGCGCTGCCGGATCAGATCAGCTCCGGCTGCCGAGAGGGCCGCGCAACGGTCCGCATCTTCTAGCAGCGACACCACGGCCGCCGCCAGCCCCTCCGCATCGTCGGCGACGACAGCGTCGCGTCCGTCCACGATACCGATGCCTTCCGCGCCTACGGTCGTGCTGACAACCGGCGCGCCCATGCGCATTGCCTCGACGACCTTGCCCTTGACCCCGCCGCCATAACGCAGCGCGGCCAGCACGACACGGGCGTCGGCATAATAGGGATCGAGCGAGGGCACCTGCCCGGTCACGGTCACGCGCTCCCCGGCCAGTTCGCGCACCTGAGGCGGCGGAGCATAGCCGGCGAGCACGAGGTGGGCCGAGGGGACCCGCGCCCAGACCCGCGGCATGATCTCCTGCGCAATGAACAGCGCAGCATCAACATTGGGCAGATGCGGAAAGCCGCCGACGAACAGCACCGACGACAGCGGAGCGAAATGCGGTGCATCGTAGGCGCGGATATCGTCCTCGCGGAAGAAATAGGGCAGAAGGGCTTCCACCTGCCGGCCCGGCGCAAGACCCGAAATGATCTCCGCTTCGTCGCGGCTCGGCGAAAGCACGCAATCGACCTGAGAAAAGATCGCTGTCTCGGTCTCCTTCATGCGCTTCGCCTCGGCGGCGACCTCGGCCGATTTCTCCGTTTCCGCCTGCCGCATCAGGCGCAGGTAATGGAGGTCGTGCGTGTAGTAGCTGATGCGCGCGCTCGTGGTGCTGCGGACCAGCGCGATGAGCCGCGAAGCGATCTCCGGCCGGGCGAGCAGGACTTCCTTCACCAGAGCCCCATTCTGCCGCAGCCATGCAGCCAGCGTGACGGGGCCGTGGAGGATCTCGATCCCCATGGTACCAAGGCGCTCGGTCGCAAGCGGATCGGACTTGCCGTTCGCCGGCGCATAGACCACGCGCCAGCCGATCTCCCGCAACAGCGAGAGATATTGAAGCATCGTCACGTCGCCAGCGTGGCGGTCCGGCCGAGGTACGGCATAATCAACCACCAGCAGCAGCGGTGCAGTGCCGGGATTGCGCAGGATATACTCGTCTTCGGTTCCGGCCGGCTGCGTTTTCAGGATCGACGCGTAGCGCTCGATGAATTTCGCATGATTGATCTGCGAAAGCTGGTCGCGCCGCTCCGCGCCATAGGATGTGCTGCCGAGATGGACCACGCGGCTGCGCGGCTCATAGACGGTCCGCATTCCGAGCTGGCGTGCCCGGAAGGCATAATCGAATTCCTCATAGAAGGCCGGCACATAAAGCGTGTCGAGACCGTTCATGCGCCTGAAGAGCGCCGTGGGTGTGACGAAGCACGCGCCGGTGACACAATCGGTTTCACGGCGATAATTGTAGGCGCCATCGTGGACGCTGGCGTTGCGGCCGATGGGCTCGCCCCAGCCATTCTGCAGGATGCGCCAGCCGGCGTCCTGAATGGTGCCATCCACATTCAGCAGCATGCAGCCGGTCAGGCCGGCCTGCGGATCGTCCTCCAGCGCCTCCACGAGGGTCGCCAGCCAGCGGGGCGTGACGATGGTGTCGCTATTGAGGAAACAGAGATATTCGCCGCGAGCCACCGAGGCGCCGCGATTGCAGGTCAGCAGGAAACCGAGGTTTTCTTCGTTGCTGAGCTTGATCAGGCCCGGGCTGGACGGAATATCCTGATTGACCGGAGCGGCCGGGCAGTCGTCGACGATGATGATCTCGAAGGACGGCTCCGTCAGGCGGAAAGCGGCCAGCGAGCGCAGGCAGTTCAGCAAGTCTTCCAGACCCTTATAGGCCGGAATGATGACGGACACGCGCGGATTCTCGACCGCGGGGAAGAAGATCTCCGTCTGGCCGAAGATATCGAGGAACGACCGCCGCAGATCGCAGGATGCCACCGGGACGGCATGCGCGGTCGCCTCCGCAAGGGGCACCATGCCGCGCCGGCCCTCGCGGGCACCATAGGTGAGGAAGTGCATCAGCGGGTTGATGCCCCGCTGCGCAACATCCGGATAGGTTTCGACATAATAGCGGCAATCGAACTCCTCGCCCGGCGCACGCAGTTCCGTCGCTCCGCTGCGGATGAAGTGGACAAGCGGATTAACGCCCGCCGCGGCCACGTCCGGATTGCGATCCAGATAATATGCGCTGTCGAACAGCGGGTTCGGCCTGAAGCCGGATCGCCAGCCTACTTCGTAATAGTGCTGCAGCGGCGTACGCCCGCCGAGCACCGGCGACTGGCTCAGGTAATAGGCCGGGAAGAACAGTCCGCTGTTCTCTATCAGCCGCATGCCCCACAGTTCGGCCGCGATGGCGGCGCGCGGCTGGCGCGAGGTAAGGCTGTAGAAGGCCAGCAGGCTCTTGTCGCGCAGCCAACGCCATCCGCGCTCGCCGTCGGCCCGCAGTCGCCGGCCGGCACGGCTTGTCAGCGACCGGCCGGGCGGCGGTGCCATGACGACAGAGCTGAGCAGGCTCAGATGGTGCACCGCCGCGTCATGGCGCTTCGTCGCCGCATCATAGAGTGACCTGTAAGACTCTACGGAGCTGGCAAGACGCTCGATATCGATTTTCATCTGTGCCTTTCCGGCCGCCACGCGGGTCTCGACTTCCCGTGCGGTGCGGGCTTCGACTTCCTGCACTGTCTTCTCATGCTCGGTACTGGCGAGTTCGAGTCGCTTCAGCAGTCCGCCGTACTCCTGCTCATGTCGGCTGCTGGCGTGCTCGAACTGGCGCTGCAGACCGCCATATTCCTCCCGCAGCGTGCCGACTTCCTGTGCCAGTTCCGCCGCCCGCGCACTGATGGGCGGCAGACGCTCCAGTTCCTCGACGAGCGCGTGAACACGCCGCCGGTCGATATAGGTCGAAGAGAACAGGGGGGGCATTTCGCCGTCGGTGGCGACACCGATCAGATAGTCGGCCCGCGGCAGACCGTCGGTCGCCTCCAGAATATCGGCCGACCGGCGCTCGTAGCTGCGCCAGTCGCCGAGCCCCTGACTGACCATGACCGAGCCCAGAATGGGGCGCTGGTAGAAAATCTCGAAGCGCGCGAAGTGCGCCTGCAACAGCCGCCCGAATTCCGGCGGCGTCAGTTCCTGCACATGATAGGGATTGGGATCGCGGTCGAGAGCGGAATAGACATTGCGATCGGGCGTGCTGACGATGAACAGCCCGCCCGGGCGCAGCACGCGCCGGACTTCGGCAATAAAGCCTTCATGGTTGGACAGATGCTCCAGCGTCTCGAACGAGACGACCATATCGACCGAAGCATCGGCGATGGGCAGTGCATGTGCATCGCCCTGAAGATATCGCAGGCCGTTGGCGAGATAGTTCGCCTGCGCATGCGCAACCGCGCCGGCATCGATCTCAACGCCGACGACGGTACGGGCGACAGCGGCCAGAAGGGCAGAACCGTACCCCTCGCCGGAGGCCACATCGAGCACGTCGAGACCGTGGCACAGGTCCCGAGCCATGCAATAGCGGTGATAATGCTCGAATTCGATCTGACCGCCGACCGTGCTCGTCATCCGCTCGCCGGTGAAGTCAAGCGCATGTTCCGGACGGGGAATACGGAAATTTCCGTCGGCCCGGCGTGTGAAGGGCGGCTTATTCATCGGCATGGCAACACTCATGGCGAAGCAGGATTTCGTACGGACGGAGGGCTCTGCGGACCGGCCCCGGGCGGGGGACAGGAAAGACAATGGCGCATGCCTGCGGCCACTGCACTGAAGCCGCGACGGCTGCCCTGCGGAGCGGATTGCCGCAGAAGCCTGTCATGAGCGTGCCCCGACGACTGGAACGGGCGCAGTCGCCAGCCACTTCCGCAACCGACCCGCCCCCGTCCGGCCAGAGATAATCACTTCCTGCACGATACACACCGTCAGCCGCAGTTTTCAGCCTCATAGGCCAATTCGACCGCAGATGCCACGCTGTTATGCTCCGGCGACGCAACCGGTATAGCTGGTATAACGGTGCGATGGCTCTCAACTCTGTCGGTTGTCAGCCCTGCAGGGTAAACAGCACCGGCAGATCCTTCAGGCGCGGATGCTGACGATCCTTGTCCGAAAGCACCGCCTCCGAGGCGCTGACCGGCCATTCGATGGCAAGGTCGGGATCGTCCCAGGCCACGCCGCCGTCATCGGCGGCGCTGTAATAATCGGTCACTTTGTACTGCACCTCGCAATTTTCCTCGAGGGTGCAGAATCCATGCAAAAAGCCCGGCGGAATCCACAGTTGCGCACCTGTTTCCGCATCAAGGCGCACTGCGACATGGCGCCCGAAAGCCGGCGAGTCATGACGGGCATCGACCGCGACATCGAGCACGGCACCGCGGGTCACGCGCACCAGCTTGCCCTGCGCGGTCGGCGGACGCTGATAATGCAGGCCGCGCACCGTGCCCTTGCGGGCCGACAGCGAGTGATTGTCCTGCACGAAGCCGACATCGGCCACTTCGCGTCGGAACAGCCGGTCACTCCACGTTTCACTGAAGAAGCCGCGATGGTCGCCGAAGCGCTTCGGCGTCACCAGCTTCACATCAGGAACGTCAAAGGAACGCACATCCATGAGATTTCCCTCATCCGGCGTGGCCGCCTGCCGGGCGGCGCGCCGATTGACCCGTTTCAGCGAACCCGATAGAGACTGTTGGCTGCCTTTCGGCGTCGGGCTGGCTCGCGTGCTGGGCTAGCAGTCCTGACCGGCCCTGTCTATCGCCGCCGTTTCGGGCGGTGCGCCGATGGCCGCAGTTTCGCGGCAGTTTCTTTGTCTCCTGCCGGCTGCGGTCCGGCCCGTTTCCCAAGGTCGCCCGAGCGTTTTCATTCAATGTCCCTGCGCCCCACATCCCGAGACTGGCGGCTGGCCGCCACTGACCTCCGGCGCGGCTTCGCCGCCTGGCAAATCTGGTTCCTGCTCGGCATGAGCGACATCCGGCAGCGCTACAAGCGCTCCCGTTTTGGCCAGTTCTGGATCACCCTGTCCATGGCGATCTTCATCGGCGGCATCGGACTGGTCTATTCGCAGCTGTTCAATACGCCCATCGACCGCTACGTGCCCTATCTGGCCGTCAGCTACACGGTCTGGGTGCTGATTTCGGGCATCATGACAGAGGCGACGACCGCCTTTTCGTCTTCCGCAGTCTATCTGCGGCAGGATGCGCTGCCAAAGACGATCTTCATCCTGCGCGTTCTGGTGCGTAACTCGATCTCCTTCCTGCACAATATCGTACTGGTGCCGATCGTATTCCTGCTGTTTGGCGTCAACCCGGGCTTTACATGGCTTCTGGCACTGCCGGGGCTCGCCATCCTGCTGGTCGTTGCCTTTCTCGTGGCGATGCTGCTCGGTATCCTTTCCACGCGCTTCCGCGACCTGCCGCAGATCATCCAGAATCTGGTGCAGATGCTGTTCTTCGTGACGCCGGTGATGTGGCTGCCGGACCAGATGGGCCGCCATATGTGGATGGTGGTGGAGCTGAACCCGGCCGCCACCCTGCTCCGCCTCGTGACAGAGCCTATGTCCGGCCACGTGCCCTCTGCCGGCCTCTATGGCTATGCCTTCGGCATCATCGTAGTGCTGGCGGCCATCGCTGCCCCGCTGTTCGCCCGCTTCCGCGCGCGCATCGTTTACTGGCTGTGAGGTCCCATGCCCTCCATTGACCTCATCGACGCCTCCGTCGAAATCCCGATCTACAATGCCCGCGGCCGCTCGCTGAAAAGTTCCATCATCCGCAGCGTCGGCGGGCAGATGGCCAACGACGACTCGATCGTGCGCATCATGGCACTGCGCAACGTCAACCTGCAGCTTCGCCCCGGCGACCGGCTGGCCATCGTGGGACACAACGGGGCGGGCAAATCCACCCTGCTGCGGGTGCTGTCGGGCGCCTATGAGCCCTCGTCCGGCGTGGCGGAGATCAACGGCTCGGTGGCCTCGCTGCTCGACATCACCATGGGCATGGACCCGGAACTGACCGGGGCGGAAAACGTAGTCCTGCGCGGCGCCTTCGTCGGCCTCTCGTTTGCCGATGCCCGCCGTCGCCTGCCCGAAATCGCGGCATTTTCCGAACTGGGCGAATATCTCGACCTGCCGATGCGCACCTACTCGTCGGGCATGGTGCTGCGGCTGGCATTCGCGGTCTCGACGCTGGCGCGGCCCGACATCCTGCTCATGGACGAGCTGATCAGCGTGGGCGATGCCGGTTTCCGCGACAAGGCGCGCGAGCGTCTCAACTCGATGATGAGCGATGCTTCCATCCTCGTGCTGGCATCCCATTCCAATGACGAACTGCGGGATTACTGCAACAAGGCCATCCTGATGAAGGAAGGGCGCGTGCTGCTGTCCGGCACCGTGGATCACGTCATCGAAGCCTACGAGGCCGACCGCCACGGCCATCCGGTGGCGGAGACCTGAGGCCGGGCAGGACCCATGACAAGCATCGACGAGATTGCCGCCCGGCACAGGATCGCCGTTCTCGTGCCCTGCCATAACGAGGCGGTATCGATTGCGGCTGTGGTAGCCGATTTCCGCCGGCATCTGCCGGGCGCGACCGTTTACGTTTACGACAACAACTCCACCGACGACACGGCGCGCATCGCAGCCGAAGCCGGCGCGGTGGTGCGTCGTGAGCACCGGCAGGGCAAGGGCCACGTGGTGCGCCGCATGTTCGCCGATGTCGAAGCCGACATCTACGTCATGGTGGACGGCGACGACACTTACGACGCCGCGGCCGCGCCTCGCCTCGTCGCCATGCTGCTGGACGAGCACCTCGACATCGTCAATGGCGCTCGTCAGGCAACCGGCGAGGCCGCCTTCCGGCCCGGACACCGGTTCGGCAACCGGCTGCTTTCCGGTCTGGTCGCCGCTGTTTTCGGCAATCGCAACAGCGACATGCTGTCCGGCTTCAAAGCCATGACGCGACGCATGGTAAAGTCGTTCCCGGTCAAGAGCGATGGCTTCGAGATCGAGACTGAACTGCTGGTGCATGCGCTGGAGCTGAACCTGCCCATCGGCGAATGCCCGACGCACTACCGTGAGCGCGGAGAAGGTTCCACCTCGAAGCTCAGGACTTATCGCGACGGGTTGCGTATTCTTTCGCTCATCAGCCACCTGATCCGCGAGAACAAGCCGTTGCAGTTCTTCTCGGCCGTTGCAGTGGTGCTGTTTGTGCTGGCGCTGGCGCTGGGCGTTCCGGTGGTGATGGAATTCAGCCACACCGGCCTTGTGCCGCGTCTGCCCACGGCGGTTCTGGCCATGGGTCTTGCGCTATCCGGCCTGTTGTCGCTGAACGCCGGTCTCGTGCTCGACGGCGTTTCGCGCGGGCGCCGGGAGGCGCGCCTGCTGGCCTATCTGGCTATTCCGGCCCCGCACGAAGAGACCCGGCCCTGAAGAGGCCGGGTGCCCGCGTTCAGCCTTCGTCGGCGATGCGCATCAGGTATTTGCCGTAGTCGCTCTTGCCCAGCTTCTGGCCGAGGCGGCGCAGCTGGTCACTGTCGATGAGACCCATCGAATAGGCGATTTCTTCCGGGCTGGCGACTTTCAGGCCCTGACGGCGCTCCAGCGTGCGCACGAACAGCGCCGCGTCGATCAGGCTGTCGTGGGTGCCGGTGTCGAGCCAGGCATATCCCCGTCCCATCTTCTCCACCTGCAACAGGCCACGTTCCAGATAGGCCTTGTTGACGTCGGTGATCTCCAGTTCGCCGCGCGGCGAAGGCTTCAGGTCGGCAGCGATGTCCACGACGTTCTTGTCGTAGAAATAAAGCCCCGTCACCGCCCAGTTGGAACGCGGCGCCTTCGGCTTTTCCTCGATCGACAGAGCCTTGCCGTTGCTGTCGAACTCGACGATACCGTACCGCTCAGGATCGTTGACATAATAGGCGAACACCGTCGCCCCTTCGGTGCGGTGGGCCGCAGGCTGCAACAGTTCCGGCAGGCCATGGCCATAGAAGATGTTGTCGCCGAGGATGAGGGCGGACGATTCACCGGCCACGAAATCGGCACCGATGATATAGGCCTGCGCCAGCCCGTCGGGACTCGGCTGCACGGCATAGGAGAAGCTCAGGCCCCACTGGCTGCCGTCGCCCAGCAGGCGCTGGAACTGCGGCATGTCGTGGGGGGTGGAGATGATCAGGATCTCCGTGATGCCCGCGCGCATCAGCACGCACAGCGGATAATAGATCATCGGCTTGTCGTAGACCGGCATCAGCTGCTTGGACGTGACAAGCGTGAGCGGGTGCAGGCGCGTGCCGGAGCCGCCGGCCAGAATGATGCCCTTCATCGGGTTTTCTCGCTCTTCTTCTTTCCGCTTCAGACCGGCTCGGCAAGGCGCGCAAGGCAGCGCTGCAACGCTTCGGGCCAGGCCGGCAGCCGCACATGATGCACCCGCGCGAGGCGCTCGCAGTCGAGGCGCGAATTGGCCGGCCGCCGCGCCGGCGTGGGATATTCATGGCTGGGGATCGGCACCACCTTCACCGCCCGGCCGCCACGTGCCCCGGAGAAGGCAAAGATCGCCTCCGCGAAGCCCGCCCATGTCGTCTCGCCCGCGCCCGCCATGTGGAACACGCCGCGCAGCGTCTTGTCGCCAGGGCTGGCCTTGAGGTTGCGCGCCACCTGAATAACGGCTTCCGCGATGTCGGGGGCATAGGTGGGGCAGCCGTGCTGGTCGCTGACCACGCGCACCTCGTCGCGGGTTTCGCCCAGCCGCAGCATGGTGCGCACGAAATTCTTTCCGAACGGCGCATAGACCCACGCCGTGCGCAGGATGACGTGATCGGGATTGGCCGCCGCAACGGCCCATTCACCCGCCAGCTTGGAGGCGCCGTAGACACCGGTGGGGCCGACAGCGGCCTCCTCGCCATAAGGTACGCCGGCCGTGCCGTCGAACACGTAGTCGGTGGAAATCTGGATCACCGGCACGCCCAGCGCGGCGGCGGCCTCCGCCACGGCACCGGCGGCGGTGGCATTGATGAGATGGGCCACCTCCGGCTCGGCCTCGGCCTGATCGACAGCCGTATAGGCCGCGGCATTGACGACCACGTCGGGCCTTGCCGCGGCAATGGCCGCAGCAATCGTTTCAGGATGGGCCAGATCGAGGTCCGGGCGGCCAAGCGCGATCACCTCGATACCGGCCGCGGGCGCAGCCTCGATGAGCGAACGCACCACCTGCCCTTCCCGGCCGGTAACGACGAGGCGCAGCGGCGCGACAGCGGTCGCCATCACTTCTGCTCCGCCGCTTCGAGGCCGAGGCGCTCGCCGCCATAGACGCCGTCGCGCAGCGGGCGCCACCACCACTCGTTTTCAAGATACCAGCGCACGGTCTTCTCAAGACCGGTCTCGAAATTCTCCTGCGCCCGCCAGCCCAGCTCATTCTCCAGCCGCGTGGCATCGATGGCATAGCGGTGGTCGTGGCCGGGGCGGTCGGTGACGAAGGTGATGAGTTCGCGGCGCGGCCGCGCAGCCGGCCGCAGGCGGTCCAGCGTATCGCAGATCGTTTCCACCACCTGCAGGTTGGTGCGCTCGTTGCGCCCGCCGACATTGTAGGTGCGGCCCGGCCGGCCAGTGGTGAGAATGGTGAACAGCGCGCGGGCGTGGTCTTCCACATAGAGCCAGTCGCGGATGTTCGAGCCATCGCCATAGACCGGCAGCGACCGACCTTCCAGCGCATTGAGGATAACGAGCGGGATCAGCTTTTCGGGGAAGTGATACGGCCCGTAATTGTTGGAGCAGTTGGAGACCACCACCGGCAGGCCGTAGGTGCGGTTCCAGGCGATAGCCAGATGATCGGACGCCGCCTTGGAGGCCGAATAGGGCGAGGACGGATCGTAGGGCGTTTCCTCGGTGAACAGGCCGTCCGGGCCGAGCGAGCCGTAAACCTCGTCGGTGGAGATGTGCAGGAAGCGGAAGGCCGCCCTGGCCTCGCCTTCAAGGCCGTTCCAGCGCTGGCGGGCGGCCTCCAGCATCACATGGGTACCGAGCACGTTGGTCTCGATGAAGGCGCGGGAGCCGACGATGGAGCGGTCCACATGGCTCTCAGCCGCCAGATGCATCACCGCATCGGGCTGAACTTCGTCGAAGATGGCGCGGATGGCGGCGGCATCGCAGATGTCCGCCTTGAAGAAGCGATAGCGGGGATCGTTGTCGATGGCCTTCAGCGAGGCGGGGTTGCCGGCGTAGGTGAGCTTGTCAACGTTGAACACCTCGTGGCCGGTTTCGCGCACGAGATAGCGGCACACGGCCGATCCGATGAACCCGGCTCCGCCGGTCACAAGAATACGCATCGTTCCCTCTTCAAGACCGCGCAACCCTTCCGGACTGGCCGCCCGGCGATTGCCACCGATGGCTATCAGTCTTGGTCTGTCCTGTCCATCTTCGGGCCGCGCCGGCAAGGAGGCACAACGAAGCCGCCCGCGCAGCCGGCTGGCCGCGCGGGCGGGAAGGAAAACACCGTGAAATGAGACTGCCCGTCAGGCAACCCGCTTCAGCGCATCGGCAAGGCTGCCGACGAGGGCGTCGATGTGGCTCTTTTCCACGATCAGCGGCGGCGACAGCGCGATGGTGTCGCCGGTGACGCGGACGACGGCGTCGCGGCGGAAGCAATCCACCATCACGTCATAGGCGCGGGTGCCGGGCGCTCCTTCGCGCGACGACAGTTCCACCGCGCCGACGAGGCCGATGTTGCGGATATCGATGACGTTCGGCAGCCCCTTCAGCGAGTGCAGCGCCTCCTCCCAATAGGGGGCGATTTCGGCGCCGCGCGTCAGCAGGCCTTCCTCGGCATAGATGTCGAGGGTCGCCAGACCCGCCGCGCAGGCGACCGGATGGCCGGAATAAGTGTAGCCATGCGCGAACTCGATGAGGTTCTCCGGGCCCTTCATGATGCCGTCATAGATACGGCGGTCGCAGAACACCGCGCCCATCGGAATGACGCCGTTGGTGATGCCCTTGGCGGTGGTGAAGATATC
>DAIPYB010000008.1:0-20549 GCA_036782955.1 Pseudoxanthobacter sp.
AGGCGGCGGAGAAAAAATATATCTCGCTGCCGACCCCGACCGTGTCGGCATCGATCGCAGTCGGCGGCAACGGCGGCAGCGGCAATATCGGCGGTCAGGTCACGGTGACGAGCAAGGCGGCCATCGCCACGCTGGGCGAAACGGCGCACGGTATTCTGGCGCAGTCCATCGGCGGCGGTGGCGGCGATGCCGACGGCGGCAACATCTCGGCCCCCGGCATGACGGACAGTGCCAAGACCGCCGCAGCCAAGGCGACCCTGAAAATCGAGGTCGGCGTCGGCGGCAGCGGTGGCAGCGGCAACCACGGCGGCGCGGTTGCCGTGACCAACCAGGGCACGATTTCCACCGCCGGAACGCAGTCCTACGGCATCATGGCGCAATCGGTGGGCGGTGGCGGCGGGCAGGGCGGCTCCGCCTCAACCGGCAACAAGTACAACGCGCCGTGGTGGGCGGAGTGGGCGGAGAATGCCGTGGCCTTCGCGGAGGGCGCCAAAATCGCCTATGACAAAGGGACGGCTTCGGACCTCACATGGCTTTTCGACTGGCTTAACGTCAAGGACGGCACCCCGACCGGCCTCAATACCAACAAGATGAACACCATGACGTTCGCCGCCGATGTCAGCATCGGTGTCGGCGGCAAGGGTGGCGCGGCCGGCAACGGTGGCGCGGTCACGGTCGTGAATGAAACATCCATCCGGACGACCGGCGATCTGGCCCACGGCATCGTCGCCCAGTCGATCGGCGGCGGCGGCGGCGTGGGGGCGGCGGCGACCGCCACCGGGCTCGGGGCGATCAAGGCCGAGTTCAACAAAAGCCAGATCGGCAACCTGATCCCGTCGTTCATCTATGATGACGTGAAGAAGGACGGCGGCACGGCGGTGGACCTGCTCTTCCGCGCCCTGTTTGCCAAGGGCCTGAAGCTCAATTTCTCCGCCGGCATCGATCTTGCCATCGGCGGAGAGGGCGGGGGTGGCGGCAGCGGCGGAGCCGTGAGCGTGACCAACAATGCCGGCGCGGCGATCGCCACCGGCGGCGCAAATTCCTACGGCATTCTGGCGCAATCGGTCGGCGGCGGTGGCGGCATCGGCGGTTCTGCGACCATGGCGAGCGGACTGCTTCATATCGGCGGCAGCAAAGGCGGCTCCGGCGGCAGTGCCGGCAATGGCGGCAGGGTCAGCGTCGGGAATGACGGTCTCATCAGCACGACCGGAAGCAGTGCCTACGGCATTCTGGCGCAGTCGGTCGGCGGCGGCGGCGGCGCGGGCGGCGTCGGCGATGTCAATACAACGGACACGCTCATCGAGAGCTATGTCAAAGTCCCGACGGTTTCGCTGGCGATTGCGATGGGCGGCGACGGTGCCGCGGGCGGCTCCGGCGGCACGGTCAGCGTTTACAACAGCCATGAGGTCACGACCGGCGGCCTGAATGCGGTGGGCATCCTTGCCCAGTCCGTCGGCGGTGGCGGCGGGGCGGCCGGCGGTGGCGCCAGCGATCAGGGCTGGACGCTCAACACGAAGCTCGGTGGAACATCGCCGACCTCTGCCGGCGGCGGCACGGTTGAGGTTACCTCGGTGACCGACAATGCGGCACGGCCAGCCCGCATAGCGACCGCGCGAGACGGCGCCTCGGGCATCGTGGCGCAGTCGATCGGCGGCGGCGGCGGCTTTGCCGTGCTGGAAAGCGACGGCAATGAGACGATGCATGCCGGCGGCGGCAAGGGCACCGGCGGGCGTGTCGATGTCTTCATGGGCGGCCTCGCCCAAGCCCGCTCGGCGGTCTCCACGGCCGGCGCCGGTGCCATCGGCATCGTCGCGCAGTCGGTCGGCGGCGGCGGGGGGATCACCGGCACGGCGGGCGATGTCGTGTGGGGCTACCTGCCATCGGACTATGCGACTTCCGGGGGCAACGGATCGGGCGGCTTCGTCAGCGTGACGCTGGACGAGCATGCCACCGTTTCCACGACCGGCGCCTATGCCCACGGTATCGTGGCGCAGTCGGTTGGCGGCGGTGGCGGCATGGTCGGTTCCCGCATGGGTACGGCCGGCGGAACGGGCGCCGGCGGGGCGGTGGCGGTCGATATCGACGCCGGCAGCGAAGTGACCGCCCGGGGGCTCGGTGCATGGGGAATCGTGGCGCAGAGCGCGGGGCAGGGGTTCAGCACCCAGAGCGACGGCAAGATAACCATCGATATCGCCGGCACCGTCGAGGGCGGCCCTTATTATACCGGCATCCGCGATACGGCCCATGGCGGCGGCGGCATCTTCGTGATCGGCGGCAACAGGGACAATGCGCTGACGATCGCATCATCGGGCATCGTCAGGGGCGATCCCGATTCCGCCGAGGCCGCGACGGCCATCAAGGCATGGAACAATACCCGCCTGAAGGTGGTGAATTCCGGCATGGTGATCGGGCAGATCGATGGAAAATACATCACCGTGGAAAACCGGAGGACATGGGATACCGCCGGCACGAGCGTCGTCAGGAGCGTTCTCAACAGCGGCGACATCGAAGTGGCCGGGGAAGGCACCGGACAGGCCGTGCTGGCGGCGGAGCAGGGCGTTACCCTTCTGGCGGGCGCGACGATAACCGCCGATGCCGACTTCTTCCACAAGACGAACGATTCGCTGGCCATCGAAGGCCCGCTCGTCACGCAGGGCGGCGGGCTTGCCGTTCGCCCCTCCGCCCTGGCGCCGCAGACGCTGGCGGGCGTCGTGACCGCCTCCGAGATCGCCGGCGGCACCGGCAGCAGCGCGGATGCCGATGCCGGAAGCCTGACGGCAGCCGGCGGCGATCTCATCTATGATTTCGCTATCACCCGCCGGCAGACGGGCGGGGGCTATGCCTTCGACGTGACGCCGGTGGCGGATTTTGTCATCGCCGGGCTTGGGGCCAACCGCACGGGGGCGGCGCAGCAGTTGCAGGGCCTGTGGACGGCCTATCGGGCGGGCGCCGCCTATGACGGCCAGCTGACGCAGCTGTTCACCGGGCTCTATGGCCTCTCGGGCCGGCAGTATGAACTGCAACTCGGCAGCCTCGTCTCCGGCAGCGCCACGGCATGGGCCGCCGGCACGGCGGGAGCCGCGAGCGCCTTCACCGGCACCCTGCAAAGCTGCCCCGGCTTCAGCACCGGCAACGCGACCCTGCGCGAGGACGAATGCGGCTGGGCATGCGTGACCGGCGGCTATGGGCGGCAGTTCGCGGGCAGCGGCTTCAACGGCTACGACAGCCGCACCGTCAGCTATCAACTGGGCGGGCAGAAGGAGTTCGCCGAGAACTGGTTCCTCGGCGGTGCCTTCGGCTATGACCAGAACTGGACGCAGCTGGCCGACAGCACGGCCAGCTCCGACGGCTCCGGCATCATGGCCGGCCTCACGCTGAAGCGGCAGGTGGGGGACTGGCTGTTCGCCGCCTCGCTGGCCGCCGGCTATGACTGGCAGGATGCCAGCCGCGCCGTCAGCCTGCCGCTGGTTTCCGGCTTCGCCACCAGCTCGCCTGCCACCGACTTCATCACCGGCCGGCTGCGGGGGTCTTATGAGTTCGTGTTCAGCGACTGGTATCTGCGCCCGTTCCTCGACCTCGATCTCACGCGCGTGCATCAGGCCGGGTTCACCGAAAGCGGCCTCGGCGCGCTCGGCATGGCGTTCGACGATGTCGATCAGGTCTATCTTGGCGCGACACCGGGCGTGGAGGTGGGCGGGCGCGTCGATGTCGGCGAGGATATCGCACTGCGGCCCTATCTGAACCTCGGGTTCACGGCGCTGTCGAACGACAGCTTCAGCTCCACCTATCGCCTGCAGGGGCAGGGGCTGCCGGGCCTGCCGGGCAGCACGATCTCCGTGCCGCTGCCGGACATGGTGGGTCGCGCCAGCCTCGGGCTCGACGTGCTGCACGACAAGGGACTGGAGATGAAGGTGCAGGTGGGGATCGATGCCGGCCGGAACTATCTCGGCCAGACCGGCACGCTGCGCGGCAGCTACCGGTTCTGATGACGGGGCAAGCGGGTGGGGGCGGGGATGTTATCCGGCCTCGCCTGCCGCCGGCGCGCGAAAGGGCCGGAAGCCACCCGCCGGTGGGCGACAGCGGTTCGCTCCGGGCGGGGATTTCAGTGGGGGAGGGCGTGCGGGCGAGGCTGGCGGAAACGCGGCCCGAAGCGGGCCCGCATTCTTCCGGCGCCATCGCCTGCGTGGCAGGGCAATAAAAAACCGGCCTTTCCGGGCCGGTTCATTTGCCGTGACAGTCGCCTCTTTCGGGAAGAGGCGAAAACCCTTCACGGCCGTCCGTACCTTGCATCGCCAGAGCGATTGCAAAAACCAGACTGCCGAAACAGCCGGGTACAACGATATTCCGGATTTTCTGAAAAGCGCCACTCCTTCTACGAGTGACGATGCCTTCCGACGATGACTGACGTTTATCAGAAACGATCAGCATCTTATGCGGATGGTGCCCAGAAGAGGACTCGAACCTCCACGCCTCGCGGCACAGGTACCTGAAACCTGCGCGTCTACCAATTCCGCCACCTGGGCTTTCGTCGGCGCCGTTTGTTGCGCTGACGGGGGGTGATGTACGGTGCGGGCCGGTTCTTGTCAATCGCCATGCCGCACAAACATCGTCGAAGCGTCACAGGCTGGGGATAACCTGTTAATTTGGGCGGACGGGGCGGGTGTGGCCGTGCCGGCGGGCGGGAAGGGGCGATCGGGCGGGTGGTGCGGCGCCCGCGCGCCTTCACAGGCGGGCTGCCCTTGGCTAGAGCATTGAAACGTTGTCTTCGCGGTGCCGGCGCTTTTTGCCGGCCCGGCCGGTTTTCTTCCGACTGCAATCCGCGCTAGAGAAGAACCCAGAAGGCAGGATCGGTTTCCCGGCCGCGCGCCCGGCTTGATCGGGCGCGGCCGCTTGCAGGAAGGAACACGGCGCGATGGCTGATGCGCTGAAGGACGAGATCGTCACGGTGTTCGGCGGGTCGGGCTTTCTCGGCCGCCATGTGGTGCAGGCGCTGGCAAAGCGCGGCTACCGCATCCGCCCGGCGGTGCGCCGGCCGGATCTTGCGGTCCACCTGCTGCCGCTCGGTCTGCCGGGGCAGATTCTGCCGGTGCAGTCCAACCTGCGCTTTCCCGCTTCCGTCGCCCGCGCGGTGGACGGCGCCTCGGTGGTGATCAACCTCGTGGGTCTGCTGGCGCCGGGCGGCAAGCAGAGCTTCGAGGCGGTGCAGGCTGCCGGCGCCCATGTCGTGGCGGAGGCTTCTTCCAAGGCCGGCGTCGGCCGCTTCATTCATGTCTCGGCCATCGGCGCCAGCGACAAGTCCGATTCGGGCTATGCGCGCACCAAGGCCAAGGGCGAGGCGGCGGTGAAGGCGTTCTATCCCGAGGCGGTGATCTTCCGCCCCTCGGTGATGTTCGGGCCGGAGGACAAGTTCTTCAACATGTTCGCCACGCTGGCGCGGTTCCTGCCGTTCCTGCCGGCGATCGGCGCCGATACCAAGCTGCAGCCGGTGTTCGTGGCCGACGTTGCAGAGGCCATTGCCCGCGCCGTCGACGGGCTGGTGGCGCCGGGCGTCTATGAGTTGGGCGGTCCGGAGATCAAGACCGTGCGCGAGTGCCTCGATATCGTGAATGTCGAGACCGGCCGCAGCCGCCCGGTCGTGACCATCACGCCCTCCACCGCCACCCTCATGGCAAAGCTGACCGGCTGGCTGCCGGGTGCGCCCATCACCGAAGATCAGGTGAAGCTGCTGCAGGTCGACAACATCGTGTCGCGCGAGGCCATCGAGGCCGGGCGCACGCTGGAGGGGCTCGGCATCCGCGCCACCAATCTTGAGGCGATCCTGCCGACCTATCTCGACCGTTTCCGGGCCACCGGCCAGTTCGCCGACCGGCGCCTCGCCTGAGGCTCCGGGCCGGCCACTCATGTCAGGTTGCTGCGGCGCGCCTTTCCGGCAGGGGAGGGCGCGCCGTGTCGTTTCCGGCCGGCCGCCGGCACCTGCGGTGGCATTTACGGAAAAAACACCTTGGATCTGCCGAACTCGTCGCGACACTCTGATGTCGCCGGTCCCGAATCATGGGGGCATGATGCGCCGGGTCCGGCAGCGAGAACCGGGGGGGCCAGGTTGCCCGCCCAGACATGTTCTGGAGGAAGAATGATGGGCCTCATTTCCCCAACGCAGCGGCGCGGTCTGGCCACCGCCCTGATGCTGCTGGCCACGACGGCCTTCAGCCCGGCGATGGCGCAGGATCAGGCCGCGCCCTCTCCCGCCGCGGGGGCCGCCACGGCCGCTCCCGGCGCGGCCGGGACAGATGCCGCCGCCGGCAGCGCCGCAAAGCCGACCACCTGGAAGGATCAGGCCGCGCTGGACCTGCTGAAGGCCGCGACCGACAAGATCGCCGCCGCCAAGACGCTTTCGGTGGAGATCACGTCCGAACAGCCGATCGCCACCACGCTCGGCCAGTTCGTTACCCGGATCGAGGAAAGCGACGTCACCCTGCAGCGTCCCGACCGCTTCCGCGCCAAGGTGCGCAGCGGCGAGAACAAGGTCGAATACCTGTTCGACGGCACGCAGCTGGTGCTGTTCGACAAGAACACCAACCTCTACGCCAAGCTGAAGGTGGAGGGCGATGTCGGCGCCATGCTGCAGAAGGCGGCCGAGACCAGTGCCATTCAGTTCGCGGCGGCCGAATTCCTGCTGCCCGATCCCTATGACGTGCTGACCAAGGGGCTGGAAAATGCCTATGTGGTCGGCCCCTCGCTGATCGACGGCGACATCACGGTGCAGGCGGTCTATTCCGCTCCCGGGGTGGAATGGCAGCTCTGGGTCGATCCCGACACCGACCTGCCGGTGCGCTATCAGGTGACGCATCTCGACGAGCCGGGCCTGCCGACCTATGTCGCCCATTTCAGCGACTGGGACCTGAAGGAAAAGGCCGGCCTCGGCGAATTCACCTTCAAGGTGCCGAAGGGCGCGGTTGAAATCGGCCTGCTGCCGCCGGCTCAGGCGAAGTGAGGGCCGATCCCATGGACAATTCCGCCATGAGCATTTCTGCCAATCGTAAACCTGCCAATCGTAAACCTGCAAGGAGGCTCTCCATGGCCGGTTTCACGCTGTCGCGTTCCTTCCTCGGCCGGGCCCTGCTCAGCGTTTCGCTGGCCGCGGCCGCAGTCACCGCGGCTTCGCCCGCTTCCGCATGGGTTGCCTATCGCGGCGGCTTCGGCGGGGCGTGGCACGGTCCGGCGGGCGGCGGTGCCGTGTGGCACGGGCCGACTGTCGCCGCCGGTCCCGGCTGGGGCTATCACCCGCCCGCGCCGGTGTGGAATCCGGGTGCGGCGGCTGCCGTCGGTGCCGGTGTCGGCCTGGCGACGGGCGTGGCCATCGGGGCGGCAGCCGCGCCCCGGCCCTATCCGGTGCCGGTGCCCGTGCCGGTGGTGGGCGCCACCTTCGCGGCCCTGCCGGCAGGCTGCGCGTGGACGCCGGCCTATGGCTATTATTCCTGCGCCGGTGCCTGGTACCGGCCCTATTACGGCCCCAGCGGCCTCGTCTATTCCGTGGTCCCGGCGCCGTGAGCCCGGCGCGGGCCCACCGGCAGCATCGATGAACGGAACCGGCCGGGGCATTGCCCCGGCCGGTTTCATTTTCAGCGCCGCTTCAGGGCCTCGGCCAGCTTGGCCGCCAGCGCGCCCTGCGGGGCAGCCGGGGCGCGGTCGCCGCCCTTCGGACCGTTGCCCTTCTGGCCGCCGCCACGCCGGTCGCCGGAAGACGGTGCCTGAGCGCCGCCGGCAGAGGCAGCGGAGGCGGGCGCGCGGGCGGTGGTGCCGTCGTCCCGGCGCATCGAGAGGCCGATGCGCTTGCGCTTCACGTCCACCTCGACGACGCGCACCTTCACCACGTCGCCGGCCTTGACCACTTCATGGGGGTCTTTCACGAAACGGTCGGCCAGTTGCGAAACGTGGACGAGGCCATCCTGATGCACGCCGATATCGACGAAGGCGCCGAAATTGGCGACGTTCGTCACGGTGCCTTCGAGCACCATGCCGGGCTTCAGGTCCTTGATGTCGTCCACGCCTTCGGCGAAGGCGGCGGTGCGGAATTCCGGGCGCGGATCGCGGCCGGGCTTTTCAAGCTCGGCCAGAATGTCGCGCACCGTCGGCAGGCCGAAACGGTCGTCGACGAACGTGGCGGGGTTCAGGGCGCGCAGCGCCGCGCTGTCGCCCATGAGCGTGCGCACATCGCGCCCGCAGGCGGCCACGATGCGCTTGGCGAGCCCGTAGGCTTCCGGATGCACCGAGGAGGCATCCAGCGGCTCGGCGCCGTCGCGGATGCGCAGGAAGCCGGCGGACAGCTCGAAGGTGCGCGCGCCGAGGCGGGCGACATCGAGCAGCTGCCGGCGGGTGGCGAACGGGCCGGTGGCATTGCGGTGGGCGACGATCGCCTCGGCCAGCGAGGTGCCGAGGCCGGAGACGCGCGCCAGCAGCGGTGCGGAGGCGGTGTTGAGATCGACGCCGACGGCGTTCACCGCATCTTCCACCACCGCATCGAGGGCGCGGGCGAGGCGGCTCTGGTCGACATCGTGCTGATATTGCCCGACGCCGATCGATTTCGGCTCGATCTTGACGAGTTCGGCCAGCGGGTCCTGCAGCCGGCGGGCGATGGAGACCGCCCCGCGCAGCGACACGTCGAGATCGGGAAATTCCGCCGCCGCCACCGCCGAAGCCGAATAGACCGAGGCGCCGGCCTCGCTCACCACCACTTTGGTGGGCTTTTTCACCGCCGCCGGCAGCCGGGCCAGCAGCTCGGCCACCATGCGGTCGGTTTCGCGGCTTGCCGTGCCGTTGCCGATGGCGATCAGCTCCACCTTGTGGCGCACGATCAGGCGGCCAAGCTCGGCGATGGCGCCGGTGAGGTCGTTTCGCGGCTGGAACGGATAGACGGTCGCCGTCTCCACCACCTTGCCGGTGGCATCCGTCACCGCCACCTTGACGCCGGTGCGGATGCCGGGATCGAGACCCATGGTGGTGCGGGTGCCGGCGGGCGCGGCGAGCAGCAGATCCTTCAGGTTGCGGGCGAAGACGTGGATCGCCTCTTCCTCGGCGCGCTCGCGCAGCGTGGTCATCAGGTCGAGCGAGAGGTGCAGCGACAGCTTCACCCGCCAGGCCCAGCGCCCGGCCTCCAGCAGCCAGCTATCGGCCGGCGACAGTGCCTGCCCCGGCCGCGCCGCAATGCCGAGCGCTTCGGCGACCATGCGTTCGGCCGGCTTCACCGGCGCCGGGTCGTCGGCATCGACCTCGATCTCAAGGCTGAGGATGTCCTCGTTGCGGCCGCGCAGCATGGCGAGCGCGCGGTGGCCGGCGGTGGTGGCCCAGCGTTCGGAATGGTCGAAATAATCGGCGAACTTGGCGCCGGCCTCTTCCTTGCCTTCCGCGACGCGGGCGCGAATCACAGCCCGGTCATGCATCCGGGCGCGCAGCCGGCCGATGAGGTCGGCGTTTTCCGAAAGGCCTTCGGCAACGATGTCGCGCGCGCCTTCCAGCGCGGCCTTCACGGTGGGCACGGCCTCGGTCACGAAGCCGGCGGCGAACACCGCCGGATCGAGGCTGCGGTCGGCGAGAATGCCTTCCGCCAGCGGCGCAAGACCCTTCTCACGGGCGATCTCGGCGCGCGTGCGACGCTTGGGCCGGAACGGCAGATAGAGATCCTCAAGCTCCGCCTTGGTTTCCACCGCGGTGATGCGGGCTTCAAGCTCGTCCGTCAGCCGGCCCTGTGCGCGGATCGAATCGAGCACGCTGGCCCGCCGGCTTTCCAGCTCGCGCAGGTAGACAAGGCGTTCCTCGAGCTGGCGAAGCTGGGTGTCATCGAGCCCGCCGGTGACTTCCTTGCGGTAGCGGGCGATGAAGGGAACCGTCGCGCCCTCGTCGATGAGGCCGATGGCGGCGATGACCTGTGCGGGGCGGGCCGTGATTTCCGCGGCGATGGTGCGGGCGATACGATCGTTCTCGACTGCCATTTCTGTCCTGTCGGGCCGTTTCGGCGAGGCCCGGACCATAAGCGCCCCGGCCGGCGCTGCCAACCGGCGCGACCGCCGGGCCGATCAGTGCCAGTCGCGGGTGTAGTGGAAGGTCGGCATGTTCCAGCCGAATCTCAGTGCCGCCAGACGCAGCGCGAGGCCGAAGGTCAGCGCCACGGCCATGACCACGACATGGTCGAAACCCAGCGCAAGGCCGCCCACGTATAGGCCGCCGGTCACCACCGCCACCGAGGCATAAAGCTCGCTGCGGAACAGCAGGGGCACGTCGGCGCACAGAATATCGCGCAGGACGCCGCCGACGCAGCCGGTGATCATGCCCGAAACGATGACGATGAGCGGCGAGACATCCATTCCGCGCGCGATGTTGCAGCCGATGATGGTGAAGACGACGAGGCCGACCGCATCGAGAAACAGGAAGATGCGGCGCAGGTGATGGATGAAGCCGGCGAGAAACACCGTGAGCAGGGCCGCGCCGCTGGTGACGATGAGCAGGTGCGGGTGCGCCACCCACGACAGCGGATAGTGGCCGAGCAGGATATCGCGCGCCGAACCGCCACCGAGCGCGGTGACGGAACCCAGCATGGCCACGCCGAACCAGTCCATGTCGCGCCGGCCGGCGGCCAGAGCCGCGGTCATGGCCTCGGCGACGATGGCGATGTAGTAGAGCGTCTGCAACTGCGCGGCCATTCCTGCCCATCCTGTTCTCGTTGGGCCGGCCGCGACATTCCCGCCACGCGCCGCGGCCAAACGGCGGCGGCGGGAGGGCGGTCTATTTCACGCCGGCAAAGGAATTGATAGCTTCTGAGGTGCACCATGCAAGAACAGGCGGAAGGCCCGGACAAGCCTTTCGCAGCATGGTGTTCCGGGTTGGCGGGTTGCGACGCAAGCCGCCGGCCGCCGTGCCCAGACAAGCGGGAGGTCTTCCCATGCCGCGCATTCGCGATTCGCGTATCCTGATCGTCGCAACCGAGAAGTCGGGTCGATGGGAAGTCGCGGTGTCCCGCGAGGAGTTGCGCCGCACCGGCGCACGCGTCGACATCGCGACCCTCGACGGGTGCGGCATCGACGATGGCCCGGACCCCGCCCGGCGGGAGCGGATCGGCGCCGATCTCAAGCTCGCCGATGCCCGCCCCGACGATTACGAGGCACTGGTGCTCTCCGGCTTCCACCTGACGCCGGAGGTGGCGAGCCTGCGCTGGCCGGCCCGCGGGCTGGTGCTGCATTTTCTGGAAACCGGCCGCCCGGTGGGCGCCGTCTGCCATGGCCCGTGGCTGCCGCTGACGGCGGAGATCTTCCTGCGCGACCGTTCCGGCCCGGCGGAGCCGGCGGTGGGCGAGATCGTCACCAGCCGCGCCCCGGCCGACGTGGACGATTTCATCGCCCGCCTCGTGGAAGGGGTGGAGCAGCACGACCGCTGGCACCGCCGCTGAGGCCGCGGGGCCTCAGCCCCGCAGCAGCGCCGGAAACAGGTTGGCGATGGCCGTCGTCATCATCTCGCCGCCGATCGCCGCCAGCACGATGCCCATCAGCCGCTTGGAAAGGCTGAGCACGGTGGGCGACAACCAGCGCGCCAGTTCCGGGGCGGCCAGCAGGCAGGCGGAAAACACCACCAGATAGCTGCCGAGGCCCAGCGCATAGGCCGGCAGGGTGCCGTTCTTCATCGACGACTGCATGAACACGATCAGCGTGGTGATGGTGCCGGGGCCGAGCATCATCGGAACCGCCAGCGGATAGAACGCCACGCTGGTGTCGCTGCGGTATTGCGCCTGCTCCTGCTGCGAGCCGGCATGGGAGGGGTGCTCGTCGCCCTTCAGCATGGAAAGCGCGATCAGCAGGACGATAAGACCGCCGGCGAGGCGGAAATTATCGATGCCGATGCCGAACAGCGCCAGAATCTGTGCCCCGCCCAGCGCACACACCACGGACCCGACCGAGACCGCGACGACGGACAGTGCTGCCGTGCGGCGCCTGTCATCCGTGCTCTGTTCGTCGGTCAGCGCGAGAAACACCGACAGGCAGACGAACGGATTCATGATGGCGAACAGGGCGGCGAACAGCTTGATCGAGACGGACAGATCCATGGGGCCTCCGGACCGGACGGGAGAGGGGGCAAGCTTGCCTTGCCCGACGCGTCGCGCCAAGGCGAAAGGCTGGCCGGCGGCTGCCGGCCCGGCGATCAGCCCGCGCGGCTGCGGGCGAGGGCAAGGCGCAGACCGAAGCCGATCAGAACGGTTCCGGTGACGGCATCGAGCGTGCGCGCCACCGCCGGCCGCATCAGCCAGCGGGACAGCGGCCGGGTGGCCAGCGTGAGGATGGCGAACCAGATGAGCCCCATGGCGCCGTGGATGGCCGCCAGCAGCACTCCGAAGGCCAGCACGTTGACCCCGGCCGGCATGAACTGCGGCAGGAAGCCGACATAGAACAGCCCCACCTTGGGGTTCAGCAGGTTGGTCATGACGCCGCGCACGAACCAGCGCGTGGCTGCCCGGCCGGGCGCGGTCGCGGGCGTGGCCGGCGCGGCGTCGCGGCCGGCGGCCATGTGTCGGTTCGCATGTCGGTTCGCGTGTCCGTTTGCGCCCGGCCGCAGGCCTGCCAGCACCATCCTGCCGCCCAGCCACACCAGATAGGCGGCGCCGGCCATTTGCAGGACAAGAAAGCCGGCCTGCGACACGGCGAGCAGCGCCCCGAGCCCGGCAGCCGCGACCAGGCCCCACACCAGCACGCCGGCGGTTATGCCCAGACCCGCCGCCATCGCCGGGCGCGGACCTTCCACGGCGGCGGTGCGCAGCACGAGGGCGGTGTCGAGGCCGGGGGTGAGCGTCAGCAATCCGGCGGCCAGCGCGAAGGCCATCAGGGCTCCGGCAATCGTCATGTTCGGCGGCTCCCGAGCGGGTTTTTCTGCTGGTTGTATCTCTCGATTCGGCGGGTGAGGCGAAGGGGCCGCCGGCATTTTCATCCACAGCCGCTGTGGATGAGGACGGCGGCGGCAACAAAGGCGTTGCAATCCCGCCCGGGCTGGTGCATATCCCACCCCGTCGCCGCAACACGTTGCCGGCGCCGATAAAACCGGATGCGGGCGTAGCTCAGGGGTAGAGCACAACCTTGCCAAGGTTGGGGTCGTGGGTTCGAATCCCATCGCCCGCTCCAGTTTTCTCCCATCTGCAAATTTGATTGTTCAGCCGCGCACAGCCACTGTGCGTGGGTTTTCGTATTTCTCGTGTGCCGTCGTCGGCGCAATGGCGGCAAGCCCCGGCCCACGGGCCCGGAACGCGGGCTTGCCGGAACGCGGGCTTGCCGGAACGGGGACTTGCCGGAACGCGGGCTCGCCGGTTTCGGTGCTGTCAGGCGCGGCCGGCGGCGCGCAGCGGGCGGGGCGTGAAGGAGCCGCCGTCGGCCGGGCCCGCATCGCACGGGCGGGAGATGGCCAGCAACTCGGCCGTGGCCCGGTGCAGAATGGCCGCGGCGGCCGACTGATCGGCGCTGCTTCTGTTTTCCAGCGTGCCCAATGCGGCCTGAAGGGCCAGCGTTTCCCGCAGCAGGGCAGAGGGGGCGCCCCAGCTGTTGTCCCGCACCGCGCTGAGGTGGGCGGTCTGGCCGCCGGCCTGCTCGATCTCCATCAGCAGGCAATGGGCGCGGGCGCGGTCGGCGTGCAGCCGGGCCTGCCCCTGCGCCGTCGGAACGAGGCGCGGCCGGGCATCGTCGCCGGCCTGCCATGTGGCCAGTTCCAGCGCAATGAGCTGCTGCTGCGCCTGCTCCAGAACCGGCAGCGCGAACGGGCAGAAGCCATGGGAGATATCGGCGAGAACGCGGGCGACGATGGCGGCGTCGCCCGGCAGCTTTTCCAGAACGGCCAGCATGATGAGCAAAACATCGTCATCCCCGGACGGGGTTGAGGCCGTGTTTGCCATGCAGGAGGGGCGGAACGGAAAAGGAAGGGGCATCTGGTCACCAATCGTCTTCAGGCCGGAGGGCGCATCCGGCGCCCCCGCCTGTTCAGTCTCTTCGCGCGGCGGAGGCCATCGGGGCCTGCCGGTCGCGCCGATTTCTACCCGACGCACGACCGGCCCGTTCCACGCGCCCGGCCCAGCCGACCGGCTGGAACGGGCCTACACGGAAATCCATTTGCCGCGACGAATGTCAAGGCTGCGCCCTGACTGGCTGCGGTGCAAAATCAGCAACATACCGTTCAGCATCCGGCTATTGTGGAATGCGGGCTGGCGGCAGGGGCCGATTTCACCCCACCGACGCGACGGCCCGCGAAGGCGCCATGCGCTGCGCGTTCATCTGCAATGCCGGATTCTGGAAGATACCGGGACCGAAACTCCAGGCTCTCGATTCCACGGAGGTGTGCGTATGATCGACGACCTGCGGTTCGGATTTTCAGGCGTTTCGGGACAGACCCGGCGCGCGGCGTTGTCCGCGGCCCTTGTCGCGGGGGCGGTGTTTCTGGCCTGCCTGTTCGGCATCCTGACGCGGCCCGTCGGGTTTCTGGCGACGTTCTGGCCGGCCAACGCCGTGATGCTCGGCCTGCTCATGCGCATGCCCGGGGCCGCCGGCCCGATGGCGTGGGGCGCCGGCGCGGCCGGGTTCATGGCGGCCGATCTGCTGACGGGCTCGCCGCTGGCCAAGGCGCTGATCCTCAACGGGGCCAACATGATCAGCATCGCGGTGACCTATGCGGTCTATACGCGATCCCCGGCAGGCCGGACCGGGCTGCGGGCGCCGGCATCCATGCTCTATCTGCTGCTTGCCGCGGCGGCGGGAGGCGCGGCCGCCGGCATGATGGGCGGCATAGCCAACCCGATGCTGTTCGGCGGCGGCGTACTGGACGGCTGGACTTTCTGGTTCGCCACGGAACTGGTCAACTACGTTACGATATTGCCCGTCATCCTGTCGGCACCGGCCTTGTCCGGCCTGCGCAGGCGGCTGGCTTCGGCCCCCGCTCCGAGGAATGTCGACATTCCCCCCGCGGCGGCGCTGATCGTCTCGTTTGCGGTCGCGGCCGTCATCGGCGGGCCGGGGGCCATCGCATTCCCCGTTCCGGCATTATTGTGGTGCGGGCTGGCGTATCCGATTTTCCCGACAGCCGTACTGACGCTGCTCTTCGGGATGTGGTCCCTGATCATTATTTCAACCGGATATGGCGTTACGCAAATATATGGCGAAATGGCCGTCATATCCTTGCGATTGGGAATATCGCTGATCGCCATCGCGCCGATCATGCTGGCCTGCGTGATGCAAAGCCGCAACGAGCTGGTCGCCCGGCTGCATCATCTGGCGATGCACGACCCGCTGACCGGCATTTCCAATCGCAAGGCCTTCCGGGACGAGGCCGGGCGGCAGCTTGGCAAGGCGAAGCATCCCGTCGCCCTGTTGATGTTCGACCTCGATCACTTCAAGGCCGTGAACGACACCTATGGCCATGCTGCCGGCGACAGGGTTCTGATTGCCTTCTCGGAAAGGGCGCGGGCGTGCCTGCGCGCCGGGGACGGCTTCGGGCGCCTTGGCGGCGAGGAGTTCGCGGCGCTGATCGTGGGCTGCGGCCGGGCCGATATCGCTGCGATTGCCGAGCGGGTGCGTCAGGCGACGTGCCAGCCGATCGTTCTCGACGATGGAAGGCTGCTTCGGGTGACGGCCAGCATCGGCGTCGCCCTCAGTGACCCCAACGGGGCGCCGTTCCATCTCGACGCGATGCTGCAAGTGGCCGATGCCATGCTCTATCAGGCGAAAGACGCCGGCAGGAACCGGGTGGAAATCGCCGTGGCACCGCCATCGCATTCATCCGCGCCGGATTCCTGCGCCTAGCGCGCCGGAACCTGCCGCGCCCGGTCCGGTCTCACGCCAGCCCGAGGGACGGGGCGAAAAGGGTGAGCACGCGGTCTACCCGGCGGGCCAGCGCGGCCGGGGACGGCGGCTGCGGCGCCGGCGATGTCAGCGCCAGAATATTCCATGCGCCGATCAGGCAGCCGATCATGAGATCGGCGAGTTCCTGCGCCTCGGGATGGTCGGCATTGCCGCCGAGCAGCGCCCCGTCGGCGGCCAGCATGCGCAGCCGGTCGGCCATCCGGTTCATCACGCGCGTCATTTCCAGCCCCTGAAAGGACGTGGAAAGAGCCGGATGCTCCGGCGATTCCGCAATGACCAGACGCGTCAGGCCGAGTTGCGCCGGATCGAGCAGGTAGCCGGCCAGCGCGGTCAGGCAGCGCCGCAGTTCGGCCCGGGCGTCGTCGCCGCGACGATGCTCGTAAGGGGGCAGCGGCGGCTGGCGATCCTGCCCGGCCATCAGGGCATCCAGCGCGGCGCGCTTGTCGGGAAAGAAGCGATAGAGCGTGCGCTTCGACATCTGCGCTTCGGCCGCGATGCGCTCCATGGTGGCACCGGCATAGCCGTCGCGCAGGAAAACCCGCTCCGCCGCCGCCGTCAGCGCCCGCCGGCGCTCCTCCGGCCCCAGAACCACGGGCCGGCCGGGCCGCGCCCGGGTGCCGGCATCCGCGCCGGCCTCCCGTTCTTCCGTGTCCGCCATGATATCGGCCATGACCCGATGCCTCCCGCCCGAAGCGATGGCGGGCAGTCTAGTCTTGACATTTGGAAACGACAATGTCTCCTTTTTGAGAAACAGATGCGTTTCCAAAAACGCGGGCGCCGGCGGTCCGGCTGGCGGGGCCTGCCGGGAGCTTTTCATGGAAAGACAGCACAGGACCCTTGCCGTCTGCTTCGGCGCGATTTCCGCGCTCGGGCCGCTGGCGCTGGACATGTATCTGGCGGCAATGCCGGCGATGATGCGCGAGTTTGCCGTCGATGCCCGGCAGATCGAGCGCACGGTGATGGCGTTCTTCGTGGGCTTCTGCCTCGGCCAGCTCGTCATGGGGCCGGTTTCGGACCGCGCCGGCCGCAAGCCGGTGGTGATCGCCGGGCTGGTGCTGTTCTGCGTGGCCTCCGCCGGCTGCATGCTGGCAACCTCCGTTGCCCAGCTGTCGGGCTGGCGCATTCTGCAGGGGGTGGGCGGATCGGTCGGGCTGGTCATCGCCATGGCTTCCATCCGCGACCTCTTTGCCGGCGCGGCGGCGGCGCGGCTGCTTTCGCTCGTCGTCATGGTTCTGGGGCTGGCGCCGGTCATCGCCCCGGTCGCCGGCAGCATGCTGCTGTCGGTCGTGCCATGGCGGGCCATTTTCGCGGTGCTGATGGCGCTGAGCGCCGCGGTGCTGCTGGTGGTGATCTTCCTGATGCCGGAAACACGGTCGCCGCAGGCACGCAAGGCATCCAGCCCCTGGCGCGCGCCGCTGATCTGGGCGCGGCTGTTGCGGCGCGGCGACTACATCGTGCCCGCCGGTGCCATGGCGCTGGGGCAGGGCGGGTTCTTCGGCTACATCTCCGTCGCCTCGCTGGTGCTGATGACGATCTACGGGCTCAGTCCGCTGCAGTTCTCGGCCGTGTTCGCCGCCAATGCGCTGGCTCTGGCGCTGGCCTCGCAGCTCGGCGGCCTGATGGTGGGCCGCCATGGTCCGCGAAAGGTGGCGCGGGCCGCCATCCTGTTCCGCGCCGTCGTGGCCGTGGTGCTTGCCGTGGCCGCGTTCTGCGGCCTGCTGACCCTGCCGGTATTCGTGGGGCTTTTCTTCCTGCTCATCGCCAGCCTCGGCTTCGTCATGCCGGCCTGCTCCGTCATGGCGCTGGAACATCAGGCACAGGATGCGGGCGTGGCCTCCGCGCTGATGGGTGCCCTCGGCTTTGGTGCCGGTGCGGCGGTGACCGCCATCACCGGCCTGATGGCCGATGGCACCGCCGGCCCGATCTCGCTGGCCATCGCGGCAACGGCGCTGCTGTCGCTGGCCATCGGCGCGGCCGGATTCCGCAAGCAGAAGCCGGCCGCAGCGTGACGGCCATTCCGGCTGCCGCCTTGCCCGCTGTTTGCCTGACGAAGCAACGGCACGAGACCGCGCTTCCGCCCGGCAACCGCGCGGGCAGACCGCCGCCACGCCGCGCCTGAACGGGGCGCGGACCGGAGCACGCCGGGTGCGCCTGCCGATGCCGGTTGCGTCGGCGGCGCCCCGGCGCTTCCTGCCCGGCCGACCCGCGCGGCGACTGCCCCCGCCGGACGGATGACGTGTGCCATGCTTGCGGTGCGCGCTGCCGCGCCGGTTCGGCACGTTTCTGCGATCCGATCGCGGTCAATGCAGGCCGGCCCGTCCGCCCGTGCGCCTGCTATATCGCCGCCGCGAATGAGACGGGGAGAGTGGCGCGCGCGCCGCAGCCACGGTGAGGGAAGGCGGGGAGGCGCCTCCGGTTTCCCCGCTCTGCGCGCCAGTCGGCGTGCGGCCGACCCGCGCGCCTGTTTCCCCTGCCCGGTGTCTTGTCGCCTGCCTCGCAATGGTTCCCGCTGGGCACCGGCGCGGACGCTGTCAGGCCGGCACCGATGCGCTGGCGCCTCTCGTCGTCCGCCCCCCGCACCGCCTTGCCGACGGGCCCTGCTGCCTTCCGGTTGTGGTGCGCTGGTCGGCCAATAATGTGTATTCCGGCGTCATTTTCCGCGTTCCGCCGCGTCGATGTTATCGAATCGACAGCCCTTGGGGCTTACCCGCAAATCGTCTGCGTGGCGCATTTCCGCCACTTTTCGGGCATCGCGGCCCCATTTCCGGCACCGGAAAAATATCTGGGCGTGCAATCGGCGAGCCGCACATGAAAGCAGGCGCAGCACGCCACGTGCTATCCCCCCACCACCGGCTGGGTGACGCAGGTTGTATCAGTCACCCCCACGATGAATCTGGCTCATGTCGGTAATGGAAGTGAGAGATATAATTTATTTTATCTCCATCTCACCGGAAATCGGAATTGAGCCAAATAAATTGTTGGCATTGCCGAAACGAGTTTCATCTCCGTGACTTGAACATTTCGGAGATGTCAGTTCGATTTGCTCCTCTGATGCGGAACTTAAGCGTTATCTGCATCGGTGTTTCGAAAGAACAATAGCGAAGCGCGAACTGGATTTCTTGCGAACGTGCAGTGCTTCCGTGCTGCGCGAAACTTTTATGCGGATGAATATCTCGCGCCTTCAACTCTGGCTGCGGGATGGATGGAATGGCGGCGACTGATATGAATTCCGAGGCATCTCGTACTGGCCGTAATGATTTCGCGCAGGATCGTGAAGGAAATCCGGGTTCCGGGCGGCAGCCTGTGGCCACTTTCTCGCGTAGCTGGGTCGGATATGACCATGCCGGCCGTCGGCGCATCATGTCAGTTCTTCGCAAGGCTCACCAGACACTTGGCATGAGCCGCAAGCGCCTCGGCCTTGGCATGCTGGGCTGTGGCGGCGTCGTGGCCTCCGTCATCTTCGTATCGCTGGGTGGTATCTCGGCCGCGAATGCGCAGGCGGTGGGTAGTGGCACGGCCAGCGGTTCTGCTGGTTCAATGGCCATTTCCAGCTCCGCCTGTCCGGGAGGCGGGGCAACCGTGAATGCTGTTGCTAGTGGGCAAACCAGCATGGCCCTCGGCTGCGGAGCGAATGCTCTGGGCTACACCACTATGGCGATTGGTTCGAATTCCAGCGCATATGGCGAATACAGCATTGCTATTGGTGGTTCTGCGAAGACAATTGTGGGATCATCAAATAGTATTGCAATAGGTCTTCAATCGAAAGCAAGTAACGCATATTCCGTAGCTCTCGGAGATTATTCTGAGACAATTGCATATACTGCTGTTTCGGGTGCGACAATCAATGGCACCAGCTATTCATTTGCCGGGGCGTCTCCGTACGGGGTCGTCAGTATCGGATCGACGGCCAATAAGCGGCAGCTTGTTAATCTGGCGGCCGGCCAGATCAGTGCCACCAGCACGGATGCCGTGAACGGCTCCCAGCTTTATGCAACGAACACGGCTGTCAACTCTCTGGGAACAATAGTTTCCCAAGGCGTTGACGTGGGCATCCTGCGGCGTACGACGACCGCGAACCGGATGGCGTTGATAGCGGAAGGCGGTAGCTACACTTCTCCCGGACAAGCGCAGACACTGACGAATCTCGCGGGAGGCTCGATAGCCTCGGGTTCGACAGATGCTGTGAATGGTGCGCAGCTCTATGATCTGGGTGCCAACGTCGCGGCGTCGCTGGGCGGCGGTGCGTCCTATGCCAACGGCGCGTGGACGGCACCGAGCTTCACCGTGCAGGGCTCGTCCCACGGCACGGTGGCGTCGGCCTTCAGTGCGGTGGACACCAACCTGACCACGGTGAAGGACGATCTCGCCTCGACCAACACCAGCATCACCAATCTCGGCGATACGCTGAACACCACGATCAACAACATCGCCGGTACCATCACCAGCGGTGAGGCGGGCGTGGTGCAGCGCAGCGGCACCGGAACGCTGGCGCTGACGGCGGATGGCGGCACCGGGGCCACGCCGGGCGATGCGCAGGTTCTGACCAACCTTGCGGCGGGCACGGTCGCGGCCGGTTCGACCGATGCGGTCAACGGCAGCCAGCTGTTCGGCCTTGGCGACAGCGTCGCGGCGTCGCTGGGCGGCGGTGCGTCCTATGCCAACGGCGCGTGGACGGCA
>DAIPYB010000009.1:0-19090 GCA_036782955.1 Pseudoxanthobacter sp.
CACCTTCTCGGTGGCTCCGGGCGAGATTTTCGGCATCGCCGGCATCGATGGCAATGGGCAGGCGGTGCTGGCCCACGCGCTGGCCGGCCAGCGCGCGATCGGCAGCGGCGGCGTGCGTCTTGCCGGCGCGGACGTGACGCGGCTCGGCGTTGCCGGTCGCCGCGCGGCAGGCCTGCGCTACGTCACCGACGACCGGCTTGGCGAGGGCACCGTCGGCGCCATGGCGCTGGCGCACAATCTGGTGCTGAAGGATATCGGCGCCGCGCCGTTCTGGCGGGCCGGGCTGGAAAGGCCGGCCGCCATCGCCGCCCATGCCCGCCGGCTGATCGCCGCATTCGATATCCGCCCACCGGTGCCGGGGGTCCCCATCGGCCGCCTTTCAGGCGGCAACATCCAGAAGGCACTGCTGGCCCGCGAGCTGGACGGTCCGGCGAAAGCAGTGATCTTCGCCCGCCCCACCCACGGGCTGGATGTGCAGAATACCGTGCGCACCCACCAGCGTATCCGCGAGGCAGCCGGCGCGGGCGCAGCCATTGTGCTGATCTCCACCGATCTCGACGAACTCACCGGGCTCTGCCATCGCATCGCCGTCATGGCGCGCGGGCGGCTGCTGCCGCCCGTCTGTGCCGGGCCGGAGGCACGCGCCCGCCTTGCCGCCGCCATCAGCAATGGAACCCCTGCCCCGCCGGGAGAGGGCCGATGAGACCCGCCGCCGTCCGGTTCGCTTCCGTCGCCATCGGCGCCCTGCTGCCGCTGGCCGTCGCGCTGGCGCTTTCCGCCGTGGTGCTGGCCGTGCTGGGGGTCGATCCGCTGGCCTATTATCGCATCGTCGTCGAACGCGGCCTGTTGTCGCCCTCCGGGCTGCAGAGCAGCCTTACCCGCATGGCCCCCCTGCTGCTGGTGGCCGCCAGCCTGATCGCAGCCTTCCGGGCCGGCATCTGGAATCTCGGCAGCGATGGCCAGTTTCTGCTGGGGGCGACGGCCGCCGCCGCCCTCGCCCCCCCGCTCGTCGCCATGTTGCCGCTGCCGGTGGCGCTCGCTGCCGCACTGGCGGCGGGTGCGGCAGCCGGCGCCGTGTGGTCTCTGCTGCCGGCGCTGCTCAGGGCGTGGTACGGCGTCAACGAGATCATCACCACCCTGATGATGAGCTTTCTCGGCGCCTCTCTGGCCAACGTTCTGGTCAAGCTCGTCTTTCTGGACCCCGCCACCACCGTGCCGCAGACCCGCACGCTGGCGGTGGCCGAACGCCTGCCCCGCCTTGGCTCCGGCACGGTCACGAGCGGGCTTCTGATCGGCCTTGTTGCCGTTCTGGCGGTTCACGTCCTGATGGCGCGCACGGCAACCGGCTTTCGCCTGCGCGTCATCGGCGCCAGTCCGCGCGCCGCCCGTCATGCCGGGCTTGCCGTGCCACGGCTGACGGTCGGCGTCTTCGCGCTGTCGGCGGCACTCGCCGGTCTTGCGGGGGCGGTGGAGGTTACAGGCATTTCCGGCAATGTCCGTGCCGACTGGAACCCCGCCTACGGCCTCGCCACGGTACCGCTGGTGTTTCTGGCCCGGCTCAACGGACCGGCGGCCATCGGCTTCGTGGCGCTTTATTCCGTGCTGGTCATCGGCGGGGAAAGCGCGGCGCGGCGGCTTGGGGTACCCAATCATGTCACGCTGGTGGTTCTGGCAATCGTGCTGATCACGCTGGCGGTAACGGAAGCTGTCGGCGCATGGCGGAGGCGGGTCTCGTGACGCTGCTGACGGAAGCCTTTCTCACCGCCCTCCTTTCCGGCGCCGTCACCGCCGGCGTGCCGCTGCTGCTGGCCGGCCTCGGCGAGCAGATCTCGGAGAAAGCCGGCGTTCTCAACGTCGGCATCGAGGGCATGATGCTGGCCGGCGCCTATGCCGGCTTCGCGACCGCTTTCGCCTGCGGGGCGCTGTGGCCGGGGTTCGTGGCCGGCGCGGCGGCCGGCATGGCGGCGGCGAGCCTGATGGCGCTGTTCGCCGTGCGCCTCGGCCTCAGCCAGATCGTCATTGGCATCGCCATAACGCTGCTGGCGGAAGGGCTGACTGCGCTGCTGCACACGCTGCAGTTCGCACGAACCTATCCCCGCCTTCCGGCGGCCGAGGCACTGACCCTGCCCGGCCTCTCGGCGATCCCTGTTGTGGGGCCTGCCGTGTTCGACCGGCCGGCGCTGGTCTATGTGGCCCTGCTGCTGGTCGGTGGCCTCGCCTTTCTCTATCGGAAGACCCATGCCGGACTTTCGCTGCAGGCGGCCGGCGATGCCCCGGCGGCGCTGGACGTGGCCGGCGTCAGCGTGCTGCGGGTGCGGGTTCTGGCGGTTCTCGCCACAGGGCTGCTCGCCGGGCTCGGCGGCGCCTTCATGGCCGAGATCGGGGCCGGCGTGTTCGTGCCGTTCATGACCGGCGGCGCCGGCTTCATCGGCATCGTGCTGGCGATGCTGGCGCGCGGAAGGCCGCTGCTGGTGGCAGCCGGTGCCATGTTGTTCGGCGCCTGCCTCGCGCTGACGACGGCCCTTCAGGTCGCCGGCGTGGATGTCCCCGTGGATATCATCCAGATGCTGCCGTTTGCCGCCGTCATGGCGGTGCTCGTCGTCTTCGGCCGGCGCAACCGGCTGCCGGCGGCGCTGGGGCTGGCCTACCATCGCGGCGAGCGCTGAGCGCCTTCCGTCGCCGGGTGCACCATGCTAAACGCAACCTGAACCGGAAGGTCGAACGCACCTCTCCCGAACGCCGCTTGCCGCCAGCGAGGCCCCCTTGCGCGTGCGCACCGCCCCCGCCTTCCGTCAGGCCGGAATGACCGGGTCGCCCGCGCAGCCGCCGGCGGCAACCACGCAGCGCATCTTCATCGCCTTCATCGCCGCCTCGCTTCTGGTGCTGCAGGCCGTGTTCGGCGGGCTCGTGCAGGGCGTCGTCGCCGCGCCGGCGCCGGAGCAAGCCTTCCTCCTCTGCACCGGAGGCGATCACGCCGCCGCGCCGTCCGCGCCGCATGGCGGTGAGGATGACCGCCCCCGGCTGCCACCCTGCTGCTTTGCCGGCTGCGTCATGGTCTCGCCGCTGGCAGCCCCATCGCCGCCGGCCCCCCTGCCATGGCGCAGCGGACAGGGCAGCCCTGTCTTGCAGGCCCTGCCTGTCGATGGCGAGCCGCTGCCGGCAAGCCCGCCGACCGCCCATCGCGCCAGAGCACCGCCCCTCCCCCTCGTCGGCTGAACCTGCCTTCCCGCCGGGCAACCGCCTTCTTGGCGCGCCTGTCCCCGACAGCGCACGCGCGGACACCCGGCCGTTCTCCACTCCGATGAGGTTTCACCCAATGCTTCGTTCTGCCGCCACTCCCCGGCCCCGCGCAGCTCTTGCCGCGCCTCTTGCTGCTGCTCTCTCCGCCGCCACGGCCCTGTTCGCCGCCGCCCTGCCGGCGGCCGCCCATGAATACCGCGTGGGTGATCTGGAAATCGTCCACCCGTGGACCCGCGCCACGCCGCCAGCCGCCAAGGCCGGCGGCGGCTTTCTCGTCATCAAGAATGAAGGCGACACTCCCGATCGCCTGATCGCCGCCACGGTGACCGTTGCCGGCCACGCCGAGATCCACGAGATGAGCGTGACCGACGGCGTGATGAAGATGCGTGAGCTGCCGGACGGCCTGGAAATCCCCGCTCACGGCGAAATCGCGCTGAAGCCGGGCAGCTATCACCTGATGTTCATCGACCTGAAAGAGCCGATCAAGGCGGGCGAAAGCTTCCCCGGAACGCTGACCTTCGAGAAGGCCGGCAAAGTCGAGGTGAAGTTCAAGGCCGAACCGATCGGCACCACCGAGCCGGGCAAGGCCGGCGGGGCGGCTGGCGGCCACGACCACAGCAATATGAATCATGGCGACATGCAGGGCCAGAGCGCGCAATAAGGCCTTCACTTTCCGGTGATGCCGGTGCCGCCCTGCCGGGTACCGCGCTTCCTTTCGCACTCCCCGGTCCCGTTTCCGGACGGGACCGGGCCTGCAATTAACCCCCGCTTAACCCCCTACCGCGACAAACGGATGTTGCCCCAACCCGGCCTTATCGGCACCCCATACCGGGGGGAGCGGGGCGCACGGGAGCACCGGAACGCGGGAGGGCAGCATGCGATGGCCGAATCTGCACATGCGGCTCGGCAGGCGGCAGGGCATGATCCTCGCCGCGGCGGTTGCCGTTCTGGTGCTGGTCCTGTGGGGCCTGCCGCATCTCCTGCCCGTTGAGCGGACGCGCGGCGAGATCGCCGCCCGCCTGTCGGACGCCATCGGCCGGCCGGTCACCATCAGCGGCCCGATTTCGCTGTCGCTGGTGCCGCGCATTACTCTGACGGCAGGCGATATTTCCGTCGGCGGCCTCGGCGGTGCGGACGATGCCCTGTCGCTGGCCGGCGTCACGGTCGGCGTCCGCTTCTGGCCGCTGTTCACCGGCACCGTCGCGCTCAGCGATGTCCGCCTCATCCGTCCCCATGTCAGCGTCGTGTTCCGCCCGGATGGCTCGTCCAACTGGTCGGCCGCGCTGGAGCCCGCCGCGGCCGACAGCATCGGCGCGCTGGCCGAGGCCCCGCCGCCCGCCGCCGGCAACGGCTCCGCCCCGGCCGCACCGGGCACGGAGCGCTCGCCGCTGGCGGCCTTCGCCGCTCTTCCGCTCGGCTCGGTGCGCGTGGTCGAGGGCCGCGTTTCGGTGCGCGACGACAGCCGCGGCATCCGCGAAGAGCTGGACGATATCGACCTCACCCTGACCGCGCCGTCCGGCAACGGGCTGGCCGATGTCGCGGCCAGCTTCGTCTGGAACGGCGACGACGCAACCCTGACCGCCACTCTGGGAACCCCGGCCGATCGCGAGCGCACTGGCGATGTGCCGTTCACGCTTGCCCTCGCCTCCGCGCCGCTGAATCTCAATGCCAGCGGCACCGCCTTTCCCGCCGGCAAGGTGGCGACCGCCAGCCTGAAGGCCGATGGCGCCGCGCTTGGCGCCCTGCTCGGCCGCCTCGGCGTGCCCCTGCCGCAGGCCCCCGGCTATGGCGCCTTTTCCCTCGCCGCCCGGCTCGACCTGCGGCCGGAAGATTTCGACGTCAGCGATATCGCCATCGATCTTAACGGCCTCAAGGCCAGTGGCGCCCTGCGCGGCGTCATGGGCCGCGAGCGGCCCGCCATCGGCCTGCGCCTGGCCATCGAAACCCTGTCGCTCGACGCCTTCAAGGGGCCGATGCCGGCAACCGCCACCACCCGGCCGGAAGCGGCGACCGCCGCAATCGATGCCCCCGCGCAAACCCCGCTCACGACCGCGCAGGACTGGCCAAGGCGCACGCCCTCGGGCATGAAGCTGCCCCAGCCGCGCCCCGACCGCGCCCGCGCGACAGCAACCCGCGAAAGTGGCGCCGCCGCCGGCCCGGTGCCCGCGCCATTCGGCCTCGTCGATGCCAATATCGCCCTCAGCGCGGCCACCATCGATGCCGGCCCGGTTCCGGTGCGCGATGTCGCCGCCACCCTGTCGCTTGCCGGCGGCGTGCTGAACGCACAGATCACCCGGGCCACCATCGGCGGCGCGACGGCCACCGGCGTCGTCACCATTGACGGCCGGCAGGCGACGCCGCTGGTAACCGCTTCAATCAAAGCCCGCGACATCGATGCCGCCCGCCTTGTCGCACTGGCGGGCGAAAGCGCCCCGGTCAGCGGACGCCTCGGCCTCGATGCCACGTTCACCGCGCGCGGCCTCTCCGGCGAGGCACTGGCCGCCACGCTCGACGGTCGCGGCCGGGCGATGCTGACTGGCGGAACCGTCAGCGGCCTCGGCCTCGCCAGCCTGTTCGGCGACAATCCGGCGGCCGATACGCTGAAGAATGTCGACCTGACAGCCGATTTCACCAGTCTGGCCGCCCCGGTCGCCGTCGGCGGCGGCCTCGACTGGCGTGGCGACCGTTTCGACCTCAAGGGAACCGTCGCCGTGCGCCCGCTCGTCGCCGGTCAGGAGGGTGCGGTGGATGTCACCCTGTCCTCACCCCGCCTCACCTTCGGCTTCAGCGGCAAGACCGCCATCGACGGCCGCGCCGGCGGCAACAGCCGGCTTGCCACGCGCTCGCTGCGCGACCTGCTGGCGTGGCTGGAACGTCCGCTGCAGCCGGGCGGCGGGCTGCAGGCCTTCTCCCTTGACGGCCATGTCAACGCCACGCCGGATCAGGTGACGTTCCAGAACGCGACGTTCTCGCTCGACGGCACGAAGGGCGTGGCCAACGGCAACATCCGCTTCGCCGGCAAGCGGCCGGCGCTGGAAGCCTCGCTGGCGCTTTCGGTGCTGGATTTGCGGCCATATCTGGGCGCCGCCGGCATCGAAGCCGGCCCGGCACCACAGCCGGCCGCCGCGGCCGCCGGCAGCGGGAACGGCGGTGGCGGCCAGTCCGCCGGCTGGTCCGAGAGCCCGATCGATTTCTCGGGCCTCACGACCCTCGATGCCAACCTCGCCATCAATGCCGACAGCATCCTGTTGCAGCGCGTGCGCATCGGCAAGACCGGCCTGACGGCAACCATCGACGGCGGCACGCTTGAAGCCAGGCTCGCGCCGATGAACCTCTATGGCGGCACCGGCGAGGGCACCCTCGCGGTCAAGCCCGGCCGCAGCGTGCCCACCATCGACGCCACCTTCCGGCTCGACAATCTCGGCGCGGCGGAATTCCTCGGCGACGCCGCCGGCTTCACCTATCTCGACGGCCGGCTGGGGCTGAACTTCGATGTCTCCACCAGCGGGCGCAGCGAACGCGATCTCGTCGCCGGGCTGAACGGCAAGGGCGCCATGCACTTTGCCAACGGCACCATCCGCGGCATCGACATTCCCGGCATGATGCGCGGCCTGACCGGCGATATCCTCAGCGGATGGCAGGCGGCCTCGAACCTTACCACCGCCTACAGCGAAATGACCGGCACCTTTACCATCGACGACGGCACGCTCACCAACAACGATCTGGCGATGAGCGGGCCGCTGTTTCACGTCACCGGTGCCGGCACCGCCGATCTGGTGGCCCGCACGGTGAACTATCGCATCGAGCCGCAGATCCGGGCCAGTCTCGCCGGCGGCTCCGGCGACGGTCTGGCCGGCTTCAACGTGCCTGTCATCATGGAAGGGCCGTGGAGCGCGCCGCGCATTTATCCCGAGGTCACGGGCATCCTGCGCGATCCCGCCGCCGCGCTGCGCCAGCTCAAGGTGCTGGGCGGCAGCATCTCCGCGCTCGCCCGCGGGCAGGTCGCGGTGCCGGGGGCAGCCCCGGCCGGCCAGCCGGACCAGGGCAGCGGTGGCATCGGGGGGCTGATCGGCAGCGACGGCAAGGTGGACACCCAGAAGGCTGTGGGCGAAGCCCTGCGTATTCTGGGCGGTCAGGCGGCTCCCCAGCAGCAGGCCGCGCCGCAGCAACAGCAGCAGCCGGATGCCCAGCCTGCCCCCGCCCCGGCCCAGAACGCGGCCGAGCAGGCCCGCCAGTTGCTGAACCAGTTCCTGCAGCAACAACAGCCGTGAGCGGTCAGTCGATGCGCGGCACCGGGCGCGGGCCGGGCGCCGCCGCCGGCTCCACGCGCAGCCGTTCCCATGTCTCGAAGCGGGCGCGCGCGTTGTCCCAGTCGTCTTCGCAGATCTTCACGATCAGCGCTTCTATCAGCGCCATCGGCACCACCAGCGTGTCCCACGCCGTGCCGGCGGCAATGGGCAGCGCCATGACCCGGGTGGAAAGCCGGGCCACCGGCGACAGCCACGGATCGGTCACCAGCACGATCTGCGGCCGGCCGCTGCGCGCGGCGGTTTCGGCAAAGCGCATGAGGCTTGGCTGATAGCGGCGGAAGTCGAACAGCACCAGCACGTCGCGCGCCGTCATGGTCTGCAGATAGTCCGGCCAGACCTCCGGATCGGCGGGAATGTGCTGCACGCCCTTGCGCACGAGGCGCAGGTTGATGGCCAGAAACCGCGCCAGCGCATCGCTGACGCGCCCGCCCATGACGAAGACCGAGCGTTTCGGATCGGCGATCAGCGCACAGACCGCCTCGAAGGTCTCCTCCGGCACCTCGGCCGCAGCCTCCGCCAGCTTGTCGCGCACCCGGCTGAGATAGTCCGGCAGGAAGCCCCGCGCCGGGCTGGCGGCGCGCGTCGCCTTCAGGTCCAGCGGCGAACGGGCGCCCTCCTTCAGTTCCTCGATCAGCCGGCGCTGCATTTCCTGATAGCCCGCGCAGCCGAGCTTGGCCACGAAGCGGGTGACGGACGGCGCGCTGACATCGGCCCGCGCCGCCAGAACCTGAATCGCCTCCAGCCCGCCGAAGGGATAATCGGCCAGCACCGCCGCCGCGATCTTGCGTTCCGCCGCCGTCAGCTCATCGCCCAGAGCCAGAATGCGCTGCTTGATGGTCATCGTCCGCCCCAGCTCCGGCGGCGTGCCGCCGCCTTTCGAGCAGATGAAAATTATCAATCATCGTCAACCGCTTTCTTTCCGTTTGACAGAATGTTTTCATTTGCCCGATCATGATGCCAACAACGGCACCGCGCTGGCGGAACAGCCGAGGGGAACCGACAACGTGCGCGAAAAACTGATGATGGTCTGCGTGCCGGATCTGTCCGGCCGGCTGCGCGGCAAGGGCATTCCGGTGGCCGGGCGCCATGAGCGCTTCGCCAAGGGGCTTGGCTGGACCCCGACGAACGTCCAGATCACCTGCTTCGACAGTATCGCGGAAAGCCCGTTCGGCTCGTTTGGCGACGTGGTGATGCGCCCCGATCCCGACACCGAGGTTGATGTCGATCTCGGCGACGACCGTCCCCACGAGCACATCGTACTCAGCGACATCCATCAGGGCGATGGCGCTGTGTGGCCGTTCTGCGTGCGCTCCGCCGCGCGCACGGCGCTGGCGGATCTGGAGCGCGAAGCCGGCCTGACGCTGTTCTCGACCTTTGAACACGAGTTCATGTTCAAGAGCACCGACGATCCCGCCTTCGCCTATTCGCTGCGCGGCTTCCGGCGCCGCAAGGCATTCGCGGAGTTGTTCGTCGGCGCCCTGCGCCAGGCCGGGCTGGCGCCCGATACGTTCCTGCGGGAATATGGCGACCACCAGTTCGAGGTGACGGTCGATCCCGTTGCCGGCATCCGCTCTGCCGATCAGGCGGCGATCCTGCGCGAGCTGGCCTATGCCTGCGCCGAGGCGACGGGCGAAAGCCTGACCTTCACGCCGCTGCGGGCGCTGTCGGGCATCGGCAACGGGGTTCATATCCATCTGTCGTTCCGCGATGCCGACGGGCGGCCGGCGACCTACGATCCCGCCGGCCCGGCCGGCATGACGCGCAGGGCCGGGGCCTTCGTGGCCGGCGTGCTGAAATATCTGACGGATTATGTCGCCCTCGTCGCACCGAGCGCGATTTCCTATCATCGCCTCGTGCCCCATCGCTGGAGCGCGGCCTTCAACAATCTCGGAGACCGCGACCGCGAGGCCGCGGTGCGCATCTGCTCTCTCTCCGCCCCCGACGAAGCCGGCCGGGCGAAGCAGTTCAATGTGGAATTCCGCGTCACGGATGCCGCGGCCTCGCCGCATCTGGCCATCGCCACGCTGGTGCGTGCCGGCCTTGCCGGCATCCGCGAGAACCTGCAGGCGCCCGAGCCGACCCGCGAGGATCTGAGCCTGCTGTCGCCGGATACGCTGGCTGAGCGCGGCATCGCCCGCCTGCCCGGTGGTCTGGCGGAGGCCCTCGACAGGCTCGCCGCCAGCGAGACCGTCAAGAGCTGGTTCCCGCCGGGTTTCGTCGATGTCTATGTCGCCCACAAGCGCGGCGAACTCGCCACGCTGGAAGGCATGAGCGAAGACGAGATCTTCGATGCCTACGCCCGCGCCTACTGAGGCAGCACAAGGGCACCGCGAATAGGAAAAGGCCGCCGGAGCCCCTGCCCCGGCGGCCTTTTCCATGGCCGTCTCACCACATCATGAAAGGCGCGACTTCGGCATCGCTGACTTTACCCGCCAGCACGTCGTCGATCTCCTGCCCGACGATGGCCACGCCTTCGGCAGCTTCGTCTTCAGTCAGGATCAGCGGCGGGGTAAATTCCAGCACGTTCCCCTTCAGGCCGACATAGGAGAACGCCGCGCCGAGCTGCCAGCCGCGATAGATGATCTTGGCGGTCGTGGAAACCGGTACCGGAGCGCGGGTTTTCCGGTCGGCAACCAGATCCAGCCCCACGGCGAGACCGCGGCCGCGCACGTCGCCGACGATTTCACGGCTGTCTCCCAACGTCCGCAGGCCGGCCATGAAGGCCTCACCCACGCGCGCCGCGTTCTGCCAGAGCCGCTCCCGCTGCAGGACATCCAGAACGGCACGGCCGGCGGCCGTGCACACCGGATTGCCGGCCGTGGTCTGCAGCGCAAAGGCCAGTGCGTGGTTCATGATTTCCGCCGGCCCGATCACCGCCGAAAGCGGCAGCCCGCCACCGAGCGCCTTGCCGAGCACGACCACGTCCGGCTCGATACCCTCATGGGCAAAGCAGTGCAGCAGGCCGGAGCGGCCCATGCCCACCTTCACCTCGTCGGCCACCACCAGAATGCCATGCCGCCGACAGCGCTCCGCCAGCGCGCGCAGGAATCCCGCCGGCGGAACGATGAGGCCGCCGTCGGACATCAGCGGCTCAAGGAACACGGCGGCGACCTGATGCGGCGGACAGGTGGTCTCGAACTGATAATCGAGCAGGTCGAGCACCGCCTCCGCAGTGAACCGGGGCCGGAAGGGATCGGGATAGGGCAGCAGCACCAGACCCGGGCGCGGCAGGGTGTGGGTCATGGCGGTGTGGCCGCTGACCGCCATCGAGCCCGAGAGGTTGCCGTGATAGGAGCCGATGAACGAGATGAACCGCGACCGTCCGGTGGCCGCCTGCAGCACCCGCACGGCGCAGTCGTTGGCATCCGAGCCGGAGTGGCCGAACCACACCCGCCGGGCGCCGCCGCCCGGCGTGGCGGCGAGCAGCCCCTCCGCCAGCGCCACGGCATTTTCGTTGGGATACAGCAGCAGGCTGGCGCCTGCCATGTCGCGGGTGGCCTTTTCCACCGCCGCGGCCAGCGTCGGGTGGCCGTAGCCCAGCGCCGCGACGCCGGCGCTGGCGGAGAGATCGAGCAGCGTGCGCCCGCCCTCTTCCCGCAGGCGGGTGCTGTGGCCGCCTGTGACGCTGAGCGGGGAGAACCGCAGCCGCGCGATATCTGCGATCACCGCCTGATCACGCGCATAGAGCGATGGCCCGGCGGGGGGCGAAGCCGGTTCATTTCCGCCGGGCCGGTATCCCTCGCCTGCCATCGCATCCGCTCCCGCTTCGCCGGTCAGGCCGGAATGGCCCCGGCCAGTCGTTCAACCCAGTCGGCCACGCCGGCCTCGTCGGAAATGAGGTCGTTGCGAATCTCGATCAGCACCGCTTCGTAGCCCCGGTCCTCGCCGTGCACGAGGATGGCGTAATCCTCGTCGCGGCTGACGACATAAGGCTCGTTCAGCGCCAGATTGAGTCGCGGATCCTGCCCCAGCGCACCAAGGATATGCGTCGCCAGCCCCTCGCAGGCATTGAACAGGATGCCCGCATGCCATGGCCGCGCGCGGCCGAAATAGACCGGCGTGAAGGAATGGATCGCCACGATCCGCGTGCGGCGCCCGGCCCGGTCGCGGGCATCGAGACCGGCGGCGACGCACGCGTGGAAGGGGCGGAACATCAGAGCCGCGCGCCGTTCCCGCTCCTGCGGGCCGAGGGCGCGGTTGCCGGGAATATCGGTTGCCTCTGACCGGGCGGGAATCGAGGTCGGCACGCCCTCCGGCCGGTTGAGATCGATGAGCAGGCGCGAATAGCCGGCCAGATAGGCCACCGCATCGAGCCGCGCGGCAAGGGCACGGGTCACCGCCGCCGCGCCGATATCCCATGCGATGTGGCGGGCAAGCTCGCTCTCCGGCAGGCCCAGCCCGGCGAACTCGGCCGGAATGTGCCGCGAGGCGTGCTCGCAGATAAGCACGGTATCGCTGGCACCGGTCGGGTTCAGCACCTCCACTGCGGGCGGCCAGTCGGCATCCGCCACCAGCACGCCGGCTGCGTCCGCCACGCTCATGCTGCGTCCGCCTTTGCCGCGTCTTCCTTCGCCGCGTCTTGCTGGCCCAGCGCCCTGAACCGGCCGACGACCGCGTCGGTCTCCGCCAGCCAGCAATAGCCGCCGAACGCCCGCAGCGCGGTCTCGTGGCGCTCCGGCGTCGGCGCCGCGCAGGCATCCGTCACGCAGGTCACCATGAAGCCCCGGTCCGCGCCGTCGCGCACCGCCATGTCCACGCACTGGTCGGTAACGATGCCCGCCACCACCAGATAGCGGATACCCATGTTGCGCAGCAGGTATTCGAGGTTCGTGGAGTTGAACACGCCCGAAGAGGTTTTCGGCAGCAGGATCTCGTCGCCGGCCGGCGCAAGCTCCGGCACCGGCAGCCCTTCCGGCAGGCTCTTCGGCACGTTGATGGGGGAGAGCTTGTGATCGAGCGAGCGGTCGCGGCCATCTTCCGTCAGGCTCTGGATGATGGTGTGGATCACCTCCACGCCCGCCGCGCGCGCCGCCTCCACCAGCCGCACCTGATTGGGAATCGTCTCAGACCGGGTCTGGCGGTAGAAATAATGGTCGGGGCCGCGCTCCGGATGGCCCGGATCCTTGCCGGGCTCCAGCCAGATGCGCTGCATGTCAACCAGCAGCAGCGCGGTTTCGCCCGCGCGATAAGGCGCATCGCGCCGGTCGTCATGTCGGCTCATGGCGTTCTCCATCACGTTGCCGGGGTTTCACGCTCCGGCGCAAGCGGTGCGGGCCGGTCGATGTCCGGCCGGTCGGATTCGGGGCGCCCGTCATCATCGAGCGTCACCGCGTTGGCACGGCGCACGCGCTCGATATCCTCGATACGGTCAAGTGGAACGGCGTCCTCGCCCGACAGAAGCTGCGCCACCAGCGCCTCCACCTGCGCCACCGCCGGCACGAGGGTGTCGTAGGGCGAGGCGGCCTCGGTAGGCGAGACCATAACCACTTCGGCTACCGCCGCGATGGGCGAGGCCCAGGCATCGGTGAACAGCAGCACCTTCGTACCGCGTTCCGCGGCCTGCGCGGCGAAGCGCACGACATCGGCCTGATAACGGCGATAGTCGAACACGACCAGCACGTCGCGCTTGTCGAGATCGACCAGAATATCAAACACTTCCGGCCCCAGCCGGCCGAGATCGCGCACGCCGGGGCGGAACTGCACCAGATAGGCGGCCAGCATTCCCGCCACATGGCGGCTGAAACGGCCGCCCAGCACCAGAACCTTGCCCCGCGCCTCCATGACGAGGCGAATGGCGCGCTCATAGTTCTGGGCGGGCACGAGGCCCACGGTATCGGCCACCACCGCGCCGATGGAGGCGAGATAGCCCTGCGCCACGCTCGCCTGCCCGGCGGCAGGGCGCTTGGCCTCCATCATCAGCAGCGGCGAATGCAGCCGCGCCTCGACCTCCGCCAGCAGGCGGGCCTGAAAATCGGGAAAGCCCTCAAAGCCCAGCTTGACGACGAAGCGCACCACCGTGGGGTCGCTGACGCCTGCCTTCTTCGCAAGGCTGGAAACCGTGCCGAGGCCCGCAAGAGGATAATCGGTCAGGATGGCCTGCACGATCCTCGTTTCCGCCGGGGTCAGCGTCAGCGAGCTGTCCGTCAGCATGTCGCGGATGCGCATCGGCGCCTTCCCCCCGTTGCCGGCGATGTGCGGTTCTGTATGTCCATCGAATTACAAATTTCAGATCGTAAGTCAAATCTGAAATGGAATTGACAAGTATGCCGGCTTGCGCCCTACTGTGTTTCATTCACGGGCAAACGGGACACGAAGCGCATGGGCAACAGGGCCACCATGGGGCTTTCGGCGGCGATGCGCACGGCGCTTGTCGATGCAGCGGCCATGGCTGTCGTGCTGGTCCTCATCGGACTGGCGCTGTCGGCGGCGGGCGTCACATGGCAGCGCACCGGCACCAATGCCGCCATCCTGCTCACGGCCGTGGTGGCGTTGCAGGTCTTTTCCGGCAACACCGGCATCGTGTCGTTCGGCCATGCCGGGTTCGTCGGCATCGGCGCCTATGCGGTGGGCCTTCTCACCATGAGCGCCTCGGTGCAGGCCAGCGCGCTGCGCACCCTGCCCGCCTTTCTCGCCGGCCACGAAATGAGCCTGATGGCGGCGCTGGCCATCGTGGCGGTGCTGGCCATCGTGATCGGCCTCGTCAGCGGTGCCCCGCTGATCCGCCTGTCCGGTTCCGGCGCCTCCATCGCCACGCTGGCGCTGCTCATCATCATCTACACGCTGCTCGTCGCCTCGCGCGACATCACCCGCGGCAGCCAGCCGTTCTATGGCGTGCCCCGCAATGTCGGACTATGGACGGCCATTCCCCTTGCCGCGCTGGCGCTTGGCGTGGCGCGCATCTTCCGCGAGCTGCCGCTGGGGCTGGCGGCACGCGCCAGCGCCGACGACGAGCGCGGCGCGGCCGCCGTGGGCATCGACAACCGCATCGCCACCCTCGCCGCATGGGTTGTCAGCGTGGTTCTGGCCATGGTGGCCGGCGGCATGATGGCCCAGTTCCTCGGCGCGTTTTCGCCGAAGGATTTCTATTTCGGCCTCGCCTTCACGACGCTGGCGATGCTGATCGTCGGCGGCATGAGTTCGTCCTTCGGCGCGCTCGGCGGCGTGATCGTCACCACCATCGTCATCGAGGTGGTGCGGCGGCTCGAAGCCGGCGGCACCCTTGGCGGCATCACCTTTCCCCACATCTTCGGCCTGACGGAAGGCGCCCTCGCGCTTGCCATGATCCTCATTATCTGGCGGCGGCCGGAGGGGCTGACGGGCGGGCGCGAACTGAACCTCCTGCGCCGCCTGCGCCTCGTGTCGGCACCGGTGCCCGCCATCGCACCGGCACCGCGCGACGACGTGGTGACGATCCGCGCCGAGGGGCTGACGAAGCGCTATGCCGGCGTGCTGGCGGTGGACAACGCCAGCGTGGAACTGCCGACCGACCGCATCACCGGCATCATCGGCCCCAACGGCGCCGGCAAGACCACGCTGCTCAACATGCTGTCCGGCGCCGTGGCGCCGACCGCCGGCCGGCTGGTGATCGCCGGCGAGCCGGTGACGCAATTCTCCGCCGCCCGCTTCGCCCGCGCCGGCGTCGGGCGCACCTTCCAGAACATCCGCATCTTTCCGCACATGACCCTGATGGAAAACGTGCTGGTCGCCGCCCGTCAGGTCACGCCCTCGCTGGCGGAAGCTGAGGCCGCCGCGATGCGCGAACTGACGCGGGTCGGGCTTGCCGACAAGGCCGGCGCGCTGGCCGGCAGCCTGCCCTATGGCCTGCGCCGCCGGCTGGAGGTCGCCCGCGCGCTGGCGCTCGATCCCCGCTTCCTGCTGCTCGACGAGCCGGCCGCCGGCATGAACCCGGTCGAGACCGCCGACCTGATGGCAATGCTGGCCGAGGTGCGCCGCGAGCGCCGGCTCGGCATCGTGCTCATCGAGCATGACCTGAAACTCGTGATGCGACTGTGCGAACGCATCGTCGTGGTCGATCACGGCCGCATCATCGCCGAAGGCACGCCGGCGGAGATGCAGTCCGATCCGGCCGTCATCGCCGCCTATCTCGGCAGCCGCACCGGTGCGCGGGTGCTGACCAAAACACCAGAAAAAGAAACCACCGGACCTTCAACCATCTCAGGGGAAGTCTCCCATGCCTGATCGTCTCCGCTCCGCTTTCGCCCGCACGCTTGCCGGCGCGGTTTCCGCCGCGGCTCTCCTCGTCGGCGCCGCTGCGCCGGCCTGGGCCGAACCCTTCATCGTCGGCGTCGCCAGCGCCCAGACCGGCGGCCTTGCGCCCTACGACCAGCCCTCGCTTGCCGGCCTTAAGATCGCCATCGACGAGATCAACGCCAAGGGCGGCTTCGCCGGCAAGTATCCGGTGGAACTGATCGTCAAGGACACCCGCTCCGACATGGGCACAACCGCCACGATCGCGCAGGAACTGGTGGATGCCGGCGCGCGGGTGCTGATCACCCCGTGCGATGCCGATCCCTCAATTGCCGCCGGTCAGGTGACCCAGCCGCTCGGCATCCCCACCCTCACCTTCTGCGGCACAGCGCCTGTGCTCACCGAGGCGGTGGGCGACGTGATGTTCGGCACTTACCCGGCCGACAACCTGCAGGCGACGGTGCTGGCCGACTATGCCGTCAAGGCCGGCTTAAAGAAGGTCTATCTGCTGAAGTCGCCCGATTCGACCTACACCATGAAGCTGCCGGAATATTTCGGCTCGGTCTTCAAGGCCAAGGGCGGCGCGATCGTCGGCGAAGGCACCTTCTCCATGAATCAGGCGGACTTCTCCGCCGAAGTCACCAAGATCAAGAATCTGGCCGACAAGCCCGATCTCATCATGACCGCCGGCTACGAGCCGGATTTCCCGGCTTTCGTGCAGCAGCTGCGCGCGGCCGGCGTCAACACGCCGGTGTTCGGCGCCGATGCCATCGGAACCGCCACGATCCTCGGGCTCGGCAAGCTGGTGGACGGCACCGTCTATACCGCCGCCGGCTATGCCACCCCCGGCAGCAAGCTGGAAGCCTTCGACGCCAAGTTCCAGAAGATCACCGGCCATGCGCCGGAATCGGCCTACGAGGCCAACGGCTACGACATCGGCTTCATCCTCGATGCCGCCGTCACCAAGGCCGGCTCGGATGATCCGAAGGCGATCCGCGATGCCATCGCCTCCATCGACAAGCTGCAGGGCGTGACCGGCGAAATCACCTATGCCGGCACCAACCGCATGCCGCTGCGTTCCGTGGCGCTGGTGAAATATCAGGATGGCAAGCGCACCTTCATCGGCGCGGTGGTGCCGGACGCCGCCGAAGTCCCGGCGCCCTGACGCGATGCTCACTGTCTCATCGCTTCAGGTGCGCTATGGCGAGGTCGAGGCGGTGCGCCGCGTCGATCTCTCCGTGGGCAAGGGAGAGATCGTGGCTCTTGTCGGTGCCAACGGCGCCGGCAAGAGCACCACGCTCTCCGCCGTCTGCGGCCTCGTGAGGCCGGCCGCCGGCACGGTCAGCTTCGAGGGACAGGACGTGACCGGGCTTGCCCCGGAGGCGCTGGCCCGGCGCGGCATGGCGCTGACGCCGGAAGGCCGGCGCGTGTTCGCCAGCCTGACGACCGCGGAAAATCTCCTGCTCGGCGGCGCGATGCATCTGGACCGCGCCGCGCTGAAGGCGCGCGAGGAAGAGATGCTCGAACTCTTTCCGATCCTGCGCCAGTATTATCGCATCCGGGCGGGCAACCTTTCCGGCGGCGAACAGCAGATGCTCGCCATCGCCCGCTCGCTGATGTCGCGCCCGCGCCTGCTGCTGCTCGACGAGCCCTCCCTCGGCCTTGCGCCGCAGATGGTGGACAAGGTGTTCGACCTCATCGCCGAGCTGCGCCGCAACGGACTGACCATCCTGCTCGTCGAACAGAACGTGGCACTGGCGCTGGAAATCGCCGACCGCGCTGCGGTGCTGGCCAACGGCGCGGTGGTTCTGGCCGGCTCGGCAGATGAACTAGCCTCCTCCGATCTCGTCCGGCAGGCCTATCTCGGCGCCTGACGTTCCGCCCCGCGGGGCCTTCTTGTTGTGGAGCGACCGGTCATGCTGATCCAGCAGGTCGTCAACGCCATCAGCCTCGGCGGCGTCTATGCGTTGCTGGCGCTCGGGCTTGCCATCGTGTTTTCCATCGTCGGCCTCATCAACTTCGCCCACGGCGAACTGATGACCATTGCCGGCTATGCCCTGCTCGGCTGCCTGCTGATGGGTGTGCCGCTGCCGGTGGCCGTCATCGGCGCGGTGCTTTCGGCAGCGTTCGCCGCCGTGCTGATGGAACAGATCGCCTTCCGCCCGATGCGCGGCGCCAGCGTGACCAGCCTGCTCATTACCTCGTTCGCCGTCTCCAACCTGCTCAAGGTCCTGTTCCAGAACGGCATCTCCGCCCGCCCGCAGGCGCTTGCCATGCCGGCGTGGATGACGGGCGCCTTCCAGATCGGCCCGGTCTCCATCGGCGTCGGGCCGACGCTGTCGATTGCCGGTTCGGCACTGGCGCTGGTGGCGCTGGAGATATTCCTGCGCCGCACCGTGACCGGCACCGCCATGCGCGCGGCGGCGGAGGATTTCGACGTCGTGCGCCTGATGGGCATTTCCGCCGGGCGCATCATCGCCGCCGCGTTCCTGCTCTCCGGCCTGCTTGCCGGCCTCGCCGCCCTGCTGTGGGTGGCGCAGCGCGCCTCGGTCGATCCGCTGATGGGCTTCACGCCCGTGCTGAAGGCTTTCATCGCCACGGTGGTCGGCGGTCTCGGCTCGCTGCCCGGCGCGGTGGTGGGCGGCCTGCTGCTTGGCATCATCGAGGTAGCCCTGCAATCCGTGCTGCCGCCGGATATCGCGCCCTACCGCGATGCCATCGTGCTGTCGGGCGTCATCCTGGTGCTGCTGTTCCGGCCGCAGGGCGTCATCCCCGCCGTGCGCGTGCAGCGCAGCTGAGAGGGTGCCTTGATGGACAACCGGCCGGAATTCGCCCCCGCGGACGCACGTGAGGCCGCCGTCCTCATCGCGGAAAATCCGTTCGCGGTTCTGGTCACCGCCGGCCCGGACGGCATCGTCGCCACCCACCTGCCGCTGCTCTATGACGAGACGGACGGCGCATTCGGCACGCTCACCGGCCATCTGGCGGCGGACAACAGCCACGCCGCCCTCGTCACCGCCGGCCTTGAAAGCCTCGCCATCTTCACCGGCCCTCATGGCTACATCTCGTCGTCATGGTATCCGCGCCGGCCGGACGGCCTGCGCAGCAGCGCGCCGACATGGAACTACAGCACCGTCCACTGCCATGGCCGGCCGGAAATCCTGCCGGAAACGGCCACGCGCCGCCATCTCGCCGCCCTCGTGGAGGCCATGGAGCGGGGCCGGGCCGACCGCTGGCGCATGGGCGAACTCGGCACCGGCGGGCTGGAACGGCGGATGCCGCGTATCATCGGCTTTTCGCTGCCAGTAAGCCGGCTTCAGGCCCGCTTCAAG
>DAIPYB010000010.1:0-18561 GCA_036782955.1 Pseudoxanthobacter sp.
GAGCGCCGCAGCAGCCGCGACCGCAACCGCCAGCCGTCGGCCCCCTGCAAGGCCGGCCTGCACCGCCATCGACAGGCGCGGCATCGCCGTCGCTACACTGATCGTCATGGTGAACGTATCCCGAAGAAGTTTCCGTAACGGATTGCAATACTTTGCGACACGGGGCCCGGACGGTTTTCCGCCGGCCCGCCGAACCAAACCCGATGCCCGCCCCCGCCGGAGCGGAAGGCCACGCAGCACCGGTCATCCCATCCAGCACAGGCGCCGGGCAGGGCTTCCGCCCGCCCTCAGCCCCCGAGCATTTCGCGCGGATCGAAGTTCACCTTCACATCCCGCCAGATATCATATTTCTCCGCCGGCAGCTTGTAGGGCTGGCAGCGCATCACGGCGCGGCGCGCGCTTTCCGCCGCGGCGCGGAAGAACGGGCTGGAGCCGGAATTCAGGATCTGCGGCGAGCCCATGACCGTGCCGTCCGGCGCAAGCTGCAGCTGCAGCACCACCTTCAGGTCGTCGGCATCGGTCGCGCCCACCGGCGGATTCCAGCACTGGGCGATCTGGGCGCGCAGGGCATCCAGCTCCGTCTGCGTCAGCGTGCCCTTGCCCTTGCCCTTCGGCGAACCGAGCGCCACCGGATCCTTCGAGGAAGCGGTACCGCCGCCGGCCGGCTTGGTCTTGTTCAGCAACGCCGAGATATCATCCGTGAACGCCTTGTCCGACGGCTTGGTGTTCTGCTTGTCCGCCGTCTGCTTGGCCTTGGTATCGGACTTCGGCGTCGGCTTGGGCGGCTCGGCCGCCGGCTTGGGCGGCGTCGGCTTGGTCTGCGGCACCACGGGCTTCGGCGTCGGCGCGGGGGCGTCCGGCGTCTCCTCCTGCGGGACTTCCTCGGCTGCCCGCTCCTGCGGCGGTGCCGGCTCGGCCTTCGGCTCCGGCGGCGTGGGGGCCGGCGGCTTCGGCGGCTCGGGCGGCTTCGGTGTCGGCGGCTCCGGCTCCTTGGAGGGCGGAGGCGGAGGCGGCTCGTCCGCCGCCGGCGTCACCGGAGCCTTGGCATCCTCCGGCGTCGGCGGCGTATCCTGATCGGTCGCCGCATTGCCCACATTCTCACCCGCCCGGTCGCGATGCTTGGTCTCGATGGGAGAGGCCTGCGGCGCTTCGCTCTTGGGCGCGGTCTTGGAGCCCTTGTGGATGTTGGTGACGTCGCCGATCGGCACCAGATCGACCGGCAGCGCATCCACCGGCGCGGTCTTGAAGGAATCCGGCGCAGGCAGCGACACCGTCAGCCATGCGAGGATGGCGACGTGCGCAGCCGTCGAGATTGCCACACCGGGATCGATCCGCATCGGGGTCACTTAACTCCGGGTCACTTGCCCTGGTCCTCAAGCGTCACCAGTCCGATACGACGGAAGCCGGCAGCGCTGAGGCGCCCCATCACCTGCATGATGGTGCCATAGTCGGAGCTCTTGTCGCCGCGCACATAAATGCGCTCGTCATAGCCTTCGCGCGCGATGGCCTGCAGCTTCGGCACCAGTTCTTCGGCGGTGACCGGCGTTTCCTGCAGGTAGATCTGTCCATCGGGCTTGACGGAGACCGTTATCGGCTCGGTATCGCCTTCCATGGGCTTTGCACGCGATTGCGGCAGATCGATGGGAACGCCCACCGTCAGCAGCGGTGCCGACACCATGAACACGATCAGCAGCACCAGCATCACGTCGACGAGCGGCGTGACGTTGATGTCGCTCATCACATGGCTGCGGCGACGGCGGCGGCCACCGCCGCTGCGCCCGCCCGGCATCTGAACACCCGCGCCCATCGCGTCAGACCCGCTCGTCGATCTGGCGCGACAGGATGGCGGCGAACTCGTCGGCGAAGCCTTCCATGCGGCCGCCCAGTTCGTTCACCTCCGCCGACAGCTTGTTGTAGGCGATAACCGCCGGAATGGCGGCGACGAGGCCGAGCGCAGTGGCGAACAGCGCCTCCGCGATGCCCGGCGCCACCACGGCGAGGTTGGTGTTCTTGGAGGCCGCGATGGCCTGGAACGAGGTCATGATACCCCACACCGTGCCGAACAGGCCCACGAAGGGACCGGCGGAACCGACGGTCGCCAGCACCAGAAGCCGCTTTTCCAGCCGCTCCATCTCGCGGGCGATGGTCACGTTCATCACCCGGTCGATGCGCTGGGTCAGCGAGGCCAGCGCCGGGCGCTGGCCTTCGTGGCTTCGCTTCCACTCGCGCATGGCGGCGACGAACAGCGCGCCGAGCCCGGCGTTCGCCCGCCCGGCCAGCGTGCGGTAAAGCTCCTCCAGCGACTGCCCGGACCAGAACGCCTCCTCGAAGGTGTTCATCTGCCGGCGCATGCGGGTGATGAGGATCTGCTTGTCGATGATGATGGCCCAGCACCAGACCGACGAGAACAGCAGCCCCAGCATCACGAACTTCACGATGATGTGGGCCTGAAGGAACAGACCGATCAGCGAAATGTCGCCGGTCGGAGCGGCGAGCGCATCGCTGGCCACGTCAGCGGGATTCATGGTCGGTTCGACCTCGTGATGGTGGTCGCGCAGCCCGTTCACGGGCCGGCGAAGAGCTTCTGAAGGCGATGGCGGACGGAACCGGTCTTACACGAGCCCGCGTGTGAACACGAGGCCGTGATGCCGCTGGCCGGAAAAGCCGGCCTTCGCGCGCTTCTCCGTTGCAGAATGCGCGTCAGCCAGCCCGATCACCTCGCGGAATCTGCCTTTGGTGTTCCGCATAAATCGTGTCGAAAAAACGGAAATCGGAGCGAATTGCTGCCACCTCGCCGCGGCGTTGCGAAAATGCCACACCTACGCAACGATCCGGTCCCCGACAGACGGCGGCCCGGCGCCGGGCGGATGCCGCGGCGCGGCCGGCCAAGGCTTGCAGCGGCGGGCCGATCTGCCATAGATGGCACCCTGCCCCGGCGCCCGGCGCCGGGCGCGCGGCGCGGCAGGCCGCATCGGATAGGGGCGGGGTCCGTGCGGGCCGGCCCGGCGACAACACAAGAGCCCGGACAACACGCGGATGGCCCGTCACGGCCGGCCGCGCCGGGCATGGCGGGAGAGGCTCATGCTCAATTCGGTCCAGCTTCTCCGCGCGATCGCCTGCCTGATGGTGGTGGCGGCCCATGCCTACATCGCCACCGCGCACCGGGTGCTGCCCTCGCCCTACCCGTCGATTGAATATGGCGGCTTCGGCGTCGACATCTTCTTCGTCATCTCCGGCTTCATCATGGTGCTGGCCTCCGACAAGCTGTTCGGCCGGCCGGGTGCCATGAAGGAGTTTCTCGCCCGCCGCCTCATCCGCGTGGTGCCGCTCTACTGGGCGGCGACGCTGACGCTGGCGGCGGCGATTTTTCTGGTGGCGCGCAACAACACCTCCGTCACCTGGGCAACCCTCACCCAGTCGCTGCTGTTCATTCCCTACGTTCCGCAGGAAGGCGGCCTCAGCCCGCTGGTGGCGGTGGGCTGGACGCTGGTCTACGAGATGCTGTTCTACGTCGTCTTCACCGTGGCGGTGCTGGGACGGCGCAACGTTGCGGTTGCCGGAACCTCGCTGGTGCTGGCCGGGCTGGTGGCGGTGCAGGCGCTGCGGCCGCTGCCGATGCCGTTTTCGTTCTGGTTCCAGCCGATCATTCTGGAATTCGTGGCCGGCACATGGATCGCCTGCCTCTATCTCGGCGGCCTGCGGCTGCCGGGCGGCCTGCGCCTCGTGCTGGTGCTGGGCAGCTTCGCCGCTGCCGCCGCGATGGAGTGGCAGACCACGCCATGGGGCTTCCCCCGCCTGCTCTATTGGGGCCTTCCGGCCATCATCATCGTTTTCGCCGCCGTCTGCGGCCGCCCCGTCGAGGCATCCGGGCGCATCGGGCGGCTGTTCGTCTATCTCGGCGATGCCTCTTATTCGATCTACCTCATCCACCTGTTCGCGCTCTACGCCATGCGGCTGCCGATGAACCGCATTCCCGGCGTGGATGCGCTGGTGCCGGACTGGCTCTATGGTTCCGTGCTGTTCGTCGCCGGCGTGGCGGCGGGCGTGGCGGTGTTCGAGCTGTTCGAAAAGCCGGTGCTGGTGCGCACCATGCGCTGGTGGCGCGGTCACGCCGGCCGCCACGAGACGCCGGCAAGCCCGTCATCGGCCCGCGCCGGCTGACGCCGCGTCAGTCGGCAGCCGGCGGCGGCAGCAGGGCCGAGAGGCGCTCGCGCACCGCCGGCGGCAGGCGCCGGGCGCGCCCTTCCAGCGAAATCACCACCACGGTCACAGCGGCACTGACCAGCACCCGCCCAGCCTGCGGCCCGCTTGCCAGCACCACCTGCTGCTGCAATTCGATCCGCGCGCCGGCCAGAGCCGAGAACTGCGTTTCCACCACCACAACATCGTCGATGCGCGCCGGGCTGAGGAAATCGATCTTCATGGCGCGCACCGCGAAAGCCAGTGGCTCGCCGGTCTCGCCGGCTGCAAGCGCGGTGTGCGCGACCCCGGCGAGGCGCAGGAAATCGCTGCGGCCACGCTCCATGAAACGCAGATAGCCGGCGTGATAGACGATGCCGGAAAAGTCCGTGTCCTCATAATAAATGCGCACCGGAAGACGGTGGCATGTGCCATGGATTGCGCCGGAAAGCTGCGCTTCCCACGCGCCCTGCGGTTCGCCCTGCTGCTCCATTGCCATGGCGGCTGTTTCTCCGGTCCGTTGCCGACTTTCTTTTGCCGCCGGCAGGACGGCGACGCAACCGGTCCGGCTGGCATCTCCCCTGCATGAGACAACCACGCCCCACCACCGGCAGGAGCCCGCGACCTCATGAACGCCGAAGCACTGGACTGGTTTGCCCGGGAAAACGTGGCGCCCGGCGTGACGCGGCTGTGGGAGCCGGCGGTTCACCGCTTCTTCCGTGCCAATATCTTTCATGTCAGCGGCAGCGATGCCGATCTGGTGATCGACTTCGGCATGGGCCTGCGCCCGCTGCGCCCGGCGCTGGCGATACCGGACGGGAAGCCGGTCATCGCCGTAGCCACCCATGGCCATGTCGATCATATCGGCGGCTTCCATGAGTTTTCTCACGAACATGACCGCCGCGCCGGACATCCGGCCGAAGCGGAGACCTTCCGCACCGTTCACGATGCCGGCACGCTGGCGGATCTGTTTTGCCGCCAGCCGGAGGCCGCGAGCCCCTTGCCTGCACCCTGCTGGCAGGCGACCGGCTACCGGCTGCAACCCGCGCCGCTGACCATGGCTGTCGGGGAAGGCGATGTAATCGACCTTGGCGACAAGCGCCTGAGCGTGCTGCACCTGCCGGGCCATTCACCGGGGTCCATCGGCCTGCTGGATACGGCTGGCAGCCGGCTTTTCGCCGGCGATGCTGTCTATCGCGGGCAGATCGTGGACGATGTGCCGGGAGCGGATATCGCCGCCTACCGCCGCACCATGGCACGGCTGGCCGGCCTAGACGTCGCTCAGGTGCTGGGCGGCCACGGCCCACCCATCGACGGCGATGAAATGCATGCCATCGCGCACGCTTATCTGCGCATGTCCGGCCATGCCGCATGACGGCGGCAGGCCCGGCCGCGGAGCCGCCTGTCTTCCGACCCCGCGGCGCAGCCGTCTCGCCACCCGCGTCGCGGAGCCGTGAGAACGGTCAGGCCGCCGTCGCCGGCAGGAACGCCAGACAGGAGCGCGCGATGACGATTTCCTCATCGGTCGGCACCACATAGACCGCCACCCGGCTGTCGTCGGCGGAAATGCGCGGGCCGCGCGCGGCGTTGCGCGCCGCATCCAGCCCGATCCCAAGCCAGCCCAGAGGCTCCAGCACGCGCCGGCGCACCGCCTCGGAGTTCTCGCCGATGCCGCCGCAGAACACGATGCCGTCGAGGCCGCCGAGCGTCACGGCCATCGCCGCGATCTCCCGCCGGATCATGGCGGTGAAATAGGCGATGGCCTGTTCCGCCTCCGGTGTGCCGGCGGTTTCCAGATCGCGCATGTCGTTGGTCAGGCCCGACAGCCCCTTCAACCCCGATTCCTTGTAGAGCAGCCGCTCGATATCGTCCGCTGCCATGCCGCGCGCCTGCAGCAGGTAGAGCATGATGCCGGGGTCGATCTGCCCGCAGCGCGTTCCCATCGGCAATCCGTCGAGAGCGGAAAAGCCCATGGTGGTTTCCACCGAACGGCCGCCGGAGACAGCGCACATCGATGCGCCATTGCCGAGATGGGCGATCACCACCCGTCCGCCGGCGATCTCGGGGGCGACCGAGCGCAGCGCCCCGCAGATATAGTCGTAGGACAGGCCGTGGTGACCGTAGCGGCGGATGCCTTCGTCATAGAGCGCCCGCGGCAGGGCATAGGCATCCTGCACGAAGCTCTTGCCCTGATGGAAGGCGGTGTCAAAGCAGCCCACCTGCACCGCCTTTGGAAAGGCTGCCCGGGCCGCCTCCACCGCGCGCAGGTTATGCGGCTGGTGAGAGGGCGCAAACGGCGTGTAGCGGGCAAGCTGGGCGATGACCGGCCGGGTCAGCACCACCGGGCGGGGAAAGCCCGGCGCCCCGTGAACGATGCGGTGGCCGACAGCGGTCACCGCATCGCCCTCCACGTTGAGACAGCCGAGTGCCGCCTGCAGGCCATCGGCATGGTTTGCGTCATCGGCGAGGGCATGGTCGGCGACCACGGAACCGTCTGCGCGCCTGACCTTGATCCACGGTCCCGTGCCAATGCCCTCAACCAGCCCGCGCGCGACGATCCGCGGATCGCCTTCGGCGCTTTCCGGCAGATGATAGAGACCGAACTTGATGGAGCTCGACCCCGCGTTCAGGGTGAGGATGAATGACATCATTGCGCCGCCACGGTGAGAGGCGTGCCAACATTCTGCCAGTGCCAGTAGAGCGCAGCGATGGCGCAGGAGGCCAGCCGCACCCGCTCGTCGTCGGCCCGGCTGGTCAGGATGACCGGAGCGGAGGTGCCCAGCACAAGCCCGCCGGCCTCGGCATGGGCAACGAAGGAAAGCTGCTTCACGACCATGTTGGCCGCCTCGAGATTGGGCGCCACCAGCACTTCGGCGCGGCCGGCGACCGAGCTCTTGAGGCCCTTGGTGCGGGCAGCATCAAGGCTCAGGGCGTTGTCCATGGCCAGCGGGCCGTCGACGATGCCGCCTTCGATCTGCCCGCGCTCGGCCATCTTCGCCAGAATGGCGGCCTCCAGCGTGGAAGGGATCTTCGGGTTCACCGTTTCCACCGCCGAAAGCACCGCCACGCGCGGCACCGCGATGCCGAGGGCGCGGGCGAGATCGATGGCGTTCTGCACGATATCGACCTTCGCCTCCAGATCGGGGGCGATATTGATGGCCGCATCCGAAATCAGCAGCGGATGGTCGAGGCCCGGCACGTCCATGACGAAGACGTGGGACAACCGGCGCTCGGTGCGCAGGCCGCCATCGCGCTTCACCACGTGGCGCAGCAACTCGTCGGTGTGCAGGTGCCCCTTCATCACCGCCTGCGCGGTGCCCTCATGCACCATGGCCACCGCGCGGGCAGCCGCGGCGCTATGCGACGACACCGGAATGATCCGGGTATCGCCAAGCTCCTCGCCCGCCTCGCGGGCGGCCGCCTCGATGCGCTCGCGGTCGCCGATCAGGATCGGCTGGATGAGCCCCTGCCGGGCCGCCAGCAGGGCACCGCCGAGCGAGTTCGGCTCTTCCGGCGCGACCACCGCCGTCAGCATCGGCGGCAACGGCGCGGCACGGCGCAGCAGCGCCTCGAAATGGCGGTGGCGATGCACGATCAGGCCCGGAACGTCCGAGACCGAGAAGGTGACGCGGGCGGTCGGTGCGGTCACCACCGCTTCGCCATCGCACAGCCGGGTTCCGTCGGCGCGGTCGACCCATGTATCGAGCACCACCACCGGCTCAGCGCGCTTCTCGCGCACCCGCACGCCGATGATGAGTTCGTCGCCGTCCTCGGCCGGGGCATGGAAATGCAGGCTCTGATCGCGATAGACCGTGCCCGGCCCCGGCAGGACATTGCCGAGCACCGAGGAAATCAGCGCCCCGACCCACATCGACGGTGCGCGCGCGCCGTGCTCGCCGGAAAGGTGGATCGGATTGCGGTTGCCGGAAGCATGGGCAAAGACGATGAAATCATCCGCCACGCACAGCCGGCGCAGCGTTGCCTCGTCGCCGACGGCAAGGTCGGCCCATGTCTTGTTTACCGTCGTCGCTTCGCTGGACATCGGAAAATCCTTCCGGAAAACCGGTTATGATCGAAAAAGAGGGGGCACGGGCACGCTGGCTCCGGGCCGGCGTGCCACGGCGAAAAAGGCGGCGGGAAAGCGCCCTCAGAGCTGCAGGGCGCGGTGCCGCGACCAGCCCGCGAGCGGATCGTGTATGACATCTGTAGCGGCGGGTTTGAGGCCGAGGGCGGCGCGCATTTCCTGGAGGCGCGCGAGGGTGTGGGGTTCCATCTCGGCCATGGGGCCGGGCACGAACTGCACCACCTCGGCGGCGAGCTTGCGGGTCTCGGCGGTCGGCAGCAGGTCCGGCAGGGTGGCGATGGCCTCCTTCAGCGCGAACTCCACGATCAGGCTCTGCTGATGGATGATGTCCGCCCGCTCCGCGGCACTCAGGTGGCGGAACGGCTCGTCCTGCGTCAGCACCGTCTGCGAACGCTCAAGACGGTCGCGCCGCACGTTGCCGCGCGCATCCGCCAGCAGGATCAGCATCCGGATCACCGCTTCCACGAACCCGCCGGAGCGCACATGGCTCAGCGCCGTCTGCACCTCCGGCAACAGGAACAGCTCGTCCTGGCTCTTGCGCGTGCGCCCGAACGCCAGCGGCGCCCCGAACCACCGCGCCACGGGGTTGGAATAGAGGCTGTAGAACAGAACCTCCTGCCAGCCGTCGCGCACGTCGCGCCAGAAATCCATGCCCTGTTCGAGAATGTCCGCCCCGAGCGCTTCCGCCCGCACGAACGGATTGTCGGCACCGGCCGGCTTGCGCTCCCCGCGCACCTTTTCGGCGGCCGTCTCCACCGCCTTCATCGCCGGGTTGCCTGACGAGAACACCGCCCGCTGCAGCCGCAGCGGATGCAGCGTCCGCCCCAGTTCCGCCGTCGCCTCGTTGACCCCGGCCCGCACCAGCGGACGCACGAACACGTCGTAATATTCGCCTTCCATCTCCGAGAGGCGCGCCACCGCGGCAAACGGAACCTCGTCCTGCCGCCCGCCGGATGCACCCGGCAGGTCGCCGATCCGCCGTTCCTGGAACGAGACCACGAAGTGCTTGTCGCCGTCGTGCTCGCGCTCGTCCTCGATCACCATCTCGTAGAGGCCCGGCGCCAGCGCCTCGATGGTCTCCAGCGTCGAGGCCACCTCGGTGTGCTCGCGCTTGGCGATGGAGGCCGACACGAAGATGCCGAGATGGCCGACGGACTCATGCACCATGTAGACGATGCGCTGGCCGCGGATGCGGATCTCGGTCTCGTCCGCGTAGGTATCGGCGATCCAGTTCAGCGCCTGATAGGGCGGCGTGATGTTGTCGCCGTAGCTGGCGAACACGATCACCGGCGAGCGGATCTGCTTCAGGTCCAGGTTGCGGCCGTGCTCCAGCCGCGCCTCGTTGCGCGCCAGCCGGTTGCCGACGAACAGCTCCCGCACGATCCACGTGATCTCCTGCTCGTTGAGCAGGAAGAAGCCGCCCCACCATTTCTCGAACTCCAGGAAGCGCGGCCGCTCGGTGTCGATCCGGGTGAAGAGGTCGTAATATTTGCGGAAATAGTTGCGGCTGGGATTGAGCAGCTCGAAATTGTTGACCAGCCACGCGCCGTCGAAGATGCCGTTGCCGAGATCGGCCAGCACCATGGGAATGATCTGGCCGCCGCGGATGCCGGCCGAATAGCGCATGGAATCGGCACCGACCGAACCCGACCACGTGGAAACCGGCGCCCCGTTCAGCACCAGCGGGCCGGTCAGGTCCGGGCTGGTGGCGCCCAGCAGCAGGGTGGCCCAGCCGCCCTGGCAATTGCCGATCACCACCGGCTTGGGCGCGCCCGGATGCTCGCTCTGCACCCGGCGCACGAAGGTGGCCTCGGCGCGGGTGACATCGGCCAGCGTCTGGCCCGGCTCCGGGCGGCGGCGGAAGGAGACGAAATAGACCGGATGGCCGGCCCTGAGCGCCACGCCGACCTGACTGTCGTACTTGAAGCCGCCGATGCCGGCGCCGTGGCCGGCGCGCGGATCGATGATGATGAAGGGCCGCTTGTCGTTGTCGATGACGATGCCCTTCGGCGGCAGGATGCGCAGCAGCATGTAGTTGCACGGCCGCGGCAGGTCCTTGCCGTCGATGACGACGTCGTAGTCGTAGGCCAGCACCGGCGGGCAGCCGGCCTCCTCATGGGCGATGAAGATGTCGCCGCGCTCGCGCAGGGTATCGAGGGTCAGGGCAGCGCGCTGGGTGCGGTCGGTGAGGTAGGCCTGCCAGGCGTCCGTCAGCGTGCGGGCAGCCCCCGGTGCGGAGAGATCGTTCAGAAGGCCGGCCGCGGCCGTCAGGGCGGCGCGGGCGCGCTCGCCGTGGGTGCGCGTCAGCGCCTCGCTGTGCAGGCCGGAGGCGCGGCTGGCGAACTCGCTCATGCTCGACCAGTCGGTCAGGTCGGTGGCCAGCGCCATGGCGCGGCGGCGTGCGGTGTTGGTGCCGCTCTCCAGCAGGCGCGACCAGAGCGGCGAACCGCTGAGGGGACCGGGAAGGGGTAGGTTCACAGCATGCTCCTGTCATCTCTGGCGCGCGGCCTGCCGCACCGGCCTGTTCCGGCCGGCGACAAGGCTTCCCGCGCGACCCGTCCGGACGCACGATCGGGACCCGGCCTGAACCGGGGGCGCCGCCTTCGGGCCGTCGCCTTTGGGCTCAGGCCATCACATCGTTCAGGCCATCACGTCGTTCAGGCCATCACATGGAAGCCGGCATCGATATGCAGCGTGGTGCCGGTGATGTTGCGGCCGGCGGGGCTGGCCAGAAACACCGCCGCGGCGCCGACATCGCCGATGGTGGCAAGGCGCTTCAGCGGCGTGCGCTCGGCCGCCTCGTCCATCATCTGCTGGAAGTTGGCGATGCCGCTGGCGGCCCGGGTGGCAATCGTTCCCGGCGACAGCGCATTGACGGTGACGCCCATGGGCCCCAGCTCGGCGGCAAGCTGGCGCGTCGTCGCCTCCAGCGCGGCCTTCACCGGCCCCATGATGGAATAGTTGCTGACCACCTTCTCGGCGCCATAGAAGCTCATGGTCAGGCAGGCACCGCCCGGCTGCAGCAGCGGCTCGGCCTGCTTGACCAGGCGGATGAAGGAATGGACCGACACGTCCATCGCCTGCGCGAACCCTTCCGCCGAGGCATCGACGACGCGGCCGTGCAGGTCGCCCTTCGGGGCAAAGGCGATGGAGTGCACCACGATATCGAGCGCGCCCCACACCCGCCCGATCTCGTCGAACAGCGCCGCTTCCTCCTCCGGACGCGACACGTCCAGCCGGGTGAAAATCTCCGCTCCGACCGCCTGCGCCAGCGGCTCGACATGCGGCTTCGCCTTGTCGTTGAGATAGGTCAGAGCAAGCGACGCCCCCGCCTCCCGAAGACCCTGCGCTATCCCCCACGCAATCGACTGGTCGTTCGCCACGCCCACAACAAGCGCTCGCTTCCCGGCTAAACTGAATAACGCCATCGGCGGCTCTCCCCGCAGTCCGGATACTCACCGATATTGACGATATCGGTAGCAAATCCACATTGCAAAACGATGTCAGGCCATGACTTTAAGAATTACCCCGGATTACAATTAATCATCCCACGACACTTGATTATGTTTATACTGATGAAAGCCCGAACCACATGAAAGCACTCGGGCTTCCCGCGCGCCCGCCGGCAATTGCGACATCTCGCCTCAAGATTGCAAAGCCGCCGCCCCGCCCCACCGGAACCACGAAAAAAAGCTCCGCGGAAGCTTGCGGCTTCCGCGGAGCACAACGGGTCTTTCGGAAATCGTCCGCGCGGGGCGGCGCAGGCTCACATGAGGTGGCGCAGCACCACGTAGAGACCGGCCGAGAGCGCGATTGCCGCCGGCAGGGTCAGCACCCACGCCATCAGCAGGTTGCGCACGGTGGAAAACTGCAATCCCGAGCGGTTGGCCGCCATGGTGCCGGCAACGCCTGAAGACAGCACATGGGTGGTGGAAACCGGCAGGCCATACATATCCGCCGCGCCGATCGTCGCCATGGCCACCAGTTCGGCCGCACCGCCCTGCGCATAGGTCAGATGCGTCTTGCCGATCTTCTCGCCCACCGTCACCACGATGCGCTTCCAGCCGACCATCGTACCGAGACCGAGTGCGATGGCCACCGACACCTTCACCCAGACCGGGATGAACTTGGTGGCGGTATCGAGCTGCTTCTTGAAGGCGCTCAGGTCTTCTTTCAGGTCCGCCCCCATCGCCGGCTGACCGGTCTTGGTCATGACGCGGATGGCTTCGGACGAAAGATACATATCATTGCGCATGTTGGAGACGGACGCCGCGGGCACCTGCGCCAGCGTCTCGTGATCGCCCACCATATCGGAGATCTCGCGCGTCACCTGCGCCAGCGAGGGCAGCAGTTCCGGCGTCACCGTGTGGGTGCGCACGAAGGTGGTGAGCGTCTTGCGCGGATCGGCCGGCACGGGAATGCCGCCTGCCGCCTGCAACAACGAATCCTCGGTGGCTCGCGCGATGGAGCGGAACTGGGCCACCTCCTCCACGTTCACCGCCCGGTTCAGCGCATAGGCCGTGGGCACGATGCCGATGAGGATGAGCATGATGAGGCCCATGCCCTTCTGGCCGTCGTTGGAGCCGTGCGCAAACGACACGCCGGTGCAGGTCAGCACCAGCAGGCCGCGAATCCACCACGGCGGCGGCTTGTGGCCATCCGGCTCGCGATAGAGCGCCGGGTTGCGCACCAGCACCTTGAGGCTGAGCAGCAGCAGGCCGGCGGCGAAGAAACCGATGAGCGGCGAGAACAGCAGTGCATAGCCGACGTTGGCCGCCTGCCCCCAGTCGACACCGGAGGTGCCGTCAAGCCCGTTCATCATCTGGTTGGCGAGGCCGACGCCGATGATGGAACCGATCAGCGTGTGCGAGGAAGATGCCGGCAGGCCGAGATACCAGGTGCCGAGATTCCACAGGATGGCGGCGATGAGCAGCGCGAACACCATCGCCATGCCCGCACCCGACCCCACGTTCAGGATCAGTTCCACCGGCAACAGCGACAGGATGCCGAATGCGACCGCACCCGAAGACATCAGCACGCCGAGGAAATTCCATACCCCGGACCAGATCACCGCGAACTGCGCCGGCAGGGAATTGGTGTAGATGACCGTTGCCACGGCATTGGCCGTGTCATGGAAGCCGTTGACGAACTCGAAGCCGAGAGCAATCAGAAGGGCAACAACGAGAAGAATGAAAGGTATGATTGCAAGAGTGGCAGTGCCCGAGGCACTGATATCACTCCAGATCGAAAAGCCAGTGAAAATCAAACCGCCCAACAGTACAGCGAGGAATATGAACTTCTCGCTGACACTGCTTTTTCGGTCCAGAAGGGATCGCCGCGAAGCAGCATGGTGATGAGAACCACCCGCCGCGGGCCGACCTGATGTCGCCGATTGGGACATAGACGTCTCCGTCGCCTGCACATATCGCCACGCGTTGGCGACGAGGACTTCGTTGCACGACCGGGTGACGCGTCAATGACAGCCGGCGCCGTTCTGCCGGGTCCCTGACGGCGTCCTTATACGGTTCTTCCGGGAAACTGGCAAAATCTTCCCTGTGGCTTCTCCGGTCCCCGCCCGCGACTTCCGGGCGCAGGCGGGATGGCGAATTCTGGTTCCATCCGCCGGCTGGCCTTTTGCGCCCCCGGCCGGTTTGACAGACTGAACCGGCCACGCAGACGACGGGGAGACGACCATGGCGAACCCGCAGCTTTCCGGCCCGCCCGGCCACCGCCATGCCCACCAGCGCCGGCGGGCCGGGCGCCCTCTGGCAATGCTTCTCGTCGGGGCCTGCGTGTCCGCGGGCTTCGGCGCACCGCCGGCACGATCCGCCGCCCCTGATGTGGCGCAAAGTGCCGGAGCGCGCATGTCGAACCCGGTGCGCGACGTGCGGTATTGCGAGCTTCTGCCGGTTACGCTGACGCTGCGCGGGCCGCATGCGGTCGTCTATAACACGCTCGGCCACAGCGACTGCCCGCAGGCGGAGTGGTCCGCCCTGACCGAAAACGAGGCGCGCAAGGTGCTCGGCGGCTTTCGCGTGGTGCTCAACGGACCGCGCTATTTCGTGATGGACCGCATCATCGGATCGGGCAGCACCATTGCGGGCGACACGGTGACGGTGGGTGGCATCACGCTGGCCAGACGGGCCTCGCTTTATCTGCCGTGGACCAGCCTTAAGGGATCGCCCTACCGGCCGCTGAAGGTGGAGCGCGAAACGGTCTATCGCTACGAGGCCGGCAAGCCGGTGTTCGAACTGACGGGACCAGACGGCAGCGTCTACCGGATGCAGTCCTATTCCCTCATCGTCGACAAGGACCTTACCTACAAGGCGTTGCCCGATCTCGGAAAGAAACTGAAGCTGCCGCCGGGCTGGTCGTTTGCCACGCGGGTGCCGGACAAGGACGACCTGCTGACAGCTGGCGGCGAGGCAACCGTGGTGCAAGACGATCTCGACAACACCTACCAGAAGGTGACGACACCCACGCAGCCGCAATAGCCCGGACGGCCTGTTGCGCAGCGCAGGCCGCGGCGACGCTCAAATGCGGGGCAGCCGGAAAAGCAGCCGATCTGATGGCAGGCATACCGTTTGCGCCCGCATGCGCTGGTGCTCGATCTCCGATCATATGGCTGCCGGAATGCCGGCGACTGGCGCCATCGGCCGCAACACTGTAGCTCTTTCAGGCTGTCGGTCAGCGGAGGATGTCGCCATGCCCGGTTCCGGTACTATTCGTCTCTTCTCCTACGGAACGCTGCAGCTGGATAGTGTGCAGCTTTCCTCCTTCGGCCGGCTGCTGGAAGGCAACCCCGATGCCATGCCGGGTTACCGGCAGGAATGGCTGGAAATCACCGATCCCGATGTGCTGGCCACCTCCGGCGAACGCTTTCATCCGGTGGTGCTCCCGTCCGACAATCCGGCCGACGCCGTGGAAGGCAAGGTCTTCCGCATTACGGCCGTGGAACTGGATGCCGCCGACCGCTACGAGGTTTCCGACTACAAGCGCATCGAGGTGACGTTGCGGTCCGGCCTGAAGGCGTGGGTTTATGTGAAGGCCTGAACGCGCCCGGGCAGGTCGGCCATTGCCGCCCGGCAAGAGAAAGTGATGACAGGATGAAACTTTTCATGTTCGCCATCGGAGGCGACTTCCGGAACTCGAACATCGAGCTTCATGATGTCCGCTTCTCCGTCGGCGAGACGGCGGAAGATTGCTACCCCGATCTGCGCACCCAGTGGTGGGGCGATCCGGAAAGCCTGCACCTCGATTGCTGGGGTGAACTGCGGCAGGCCGACGGCCACGACATCGTTCTGCGCCGCGAACCGCCGGCGGACGGCGGCGACCGTCTGTTCTTCGTCAATCTCGGCGGCTACGACCCCGGCGAGTTTGCAGAACTGCACCGCAACGTGCTGCTGGTCGCCCCGGATGCCGCCACGGCCAAGGCCCGTGCCCTCTCCACGGTTCAGGCGTGGAGCCTGCCGCACAAGGACAATCTGTTCGAGATCGAAAAAGCGGTGGAAGTGGGCGCGGTCGCGGAAAGCCGGGGCTGGTATCTCCACCTCTCGCCGGCCGGCGAAACAGTGCCATTCTCCTTCGCCTGCGACTACGTACCCATCGGCAAGTAAAAGCCGGGGATCGGGAGAGGGCCCGTCCGGAGGCGGTGGCAGCCGCGGACGAGGTCAGCACACTTATCAGGCTGCCGGCAGCAGCGGCGAGACGATGTCGGCGATGACGGCAACGGCCTGCCCGTCCACCGTCGCCTCGCCGCTGGCCTCGAATTCTGCCAGTTCGATCCCGGCGACCGGATGCCCGTCGAAGGCTGCCAGCACATCCCGGAGCTGACCGGGCATCAGTCCGCCCGGAACTTTGTAGGCTGCGGGCACGAAGCCCGGCTCCAGCGCATCCCAGTCGATGTGAATCCACACCGGCGCGGTGCCAACGGCAGCCAGCACCGCCTGCGGTGTGGCCTCGGCCGGCGCGATGACGCGCACGCCCGCCGCCCGCAACAGTTCCGCTTCGGCCGGATCGATATCCCGCCCGCCGACGATCACCACCTGTCGCGGATCGAGACCGGCACCGTGGCCGCTCTGCCAGAGGCCGCATGCCGCCGCCAGCACCATGCCACCCAGATAGCCTGAGCCGGTGGTCGCCGGTGTATTGAAATCGCCATGGGCATCGACCCAAAGGACCACCGCATCAGGGTGATGGCGGGCGACGAGCGGCAGGCTCGCCAGACTGGCCGAACAGGTGTTGGCGACCATCAGCGGCACCCGCCCCGCCGAAAGCGTCTCCTCCAGCGCCTCGCGCAGTCCGGCGAGCGTTTCCCCCGCGGCGGGCAGGCTTTGGCGCCAGTCATCGGCACGGGCGCTTTCCGGCGCACCCGCCTGCCGGCGCTCGCCGCCGAGGCGCGGTGCAAGAGCAGCAGCCGTCAGCTCTGCCCCGTGGATGGCACCCGGCGTCCGGTCCGCAATCCGGCCCTGCGACAGGATCAGGTCAAAAGCGCGCATCGGCGATCAGCTCCCGCTTTCATGCTATCTGCATTGCCGCCAGCAGCCCGGCTGGACCGCGCACTGCTTCCGATGGACGCTTGCCGCACGCAATCCAAATCCGCAGCCGTTTGGAACCATACATCCACCCGGGGCAGGAACATGTGCGCTTCCAATCGGATAACGACAGGTCTTGACGATGCCCCTTGCCGGTCACGCTGCGGGGCGAGCGCGAATTCACGATCACGGGCGCACTGAAAAGCGCACGCTCCGACGAACTCAGCCCGTCTGGAGGCGGGACTGAAACCAAACCGATAATTTTGAGAAGTCAGGAAAGTGGTGCCCAGGGGCGGAATCGAACCACCGACACTGCGATTTTCAGTCGCATGCTCTACCAACTGAGCTACCTGGGCGCCCGGCTGCAAGGCGTGCCTCGCTGCTGACGAAGGGGCTTATAGCGGGGAGGCGGTGCGTCTGTCCAGTGCCTCGCGGCCATTTCCGGTGTTTGCTGTGGGAAACTAACGCTGCCCGCTTTTGCACGGCCACCTCAGAAGCGGGACCGCGGGAAGGATGCCGGCTGGCCCGGCGCCGGACGGGCGAGCCGGCCGATAAACCAGAAAGCCAGCAGGGTGAGGACAAAACCCGCCATGCCGCTGATGAGGGCCGGAAGACCGGAGGGCCAAGCCGGCGTGAACGCGGCAAAGGAGGCGCTCAGCAGCGGCGGATCGAAATGCAGCGCAACTGCAGCCAGGCGAGCAAACGGATTGGTGCCGCTGAACGCCTCTTCCTGCGCTTCCAGTACGCGGACCCGCGCAGCCATGGCAGCGATCTGCTCGCCGCGGGTGCGCTGGGCAAGATCGACGCTCGACAGCATCGCCTGAATGGCCTCGACGGGCTCAAGCCCGCCAGCGCGGGCCTGCGCATCGAACCGCTGGATGCGCTCCTGCAGCACGGCGAGGGTGGCGGGCAGTTCGGTCCTGTAGACGGCCCCGAACCCGGGCAGTTGCGAGAACAGGCCCGCAACCACCAGCGCCAGCATCAAGGCAAGACCGCGCAATATCGTCATGCGGAATGCCATCGCTTCCCTCTCGTTTCAAAGCCAGATGCCGGCCGGCCCGCGGGGCAATTCGCCGGCGCCGAATCGCGGCGGACGACGGTGCCGTCGCTGCTGGCCAGTGTGGCACCATCGCGCTTCTCCGGCGATGACGCCCGCACCGGAATGCGCGCCAGCGGCCGATGACGGCCTCAGGCGCGGATATCGATCAGGCCGGCGTGGCCGGCCTCCGTGCCGAAGATGAGTTCAAGCCCGTCCGCGCTCCACGCAAGCGCGGAGACGGGCGAGCCGCTGCCGTCGGCGAGCTTCGCCACGACGCCGTCGGCGATGCGCGCCGCGATGATGCCGCCGTCCGAATAACCGATGGCGACGACCTCATCCTGCGGATGGCAGGCGACGGCCGTTGCCATGACATCCTGCCGGAAGCCGAGTTCCACCGGCGGCTTGCCCATCGGCCCGTCCTTGTAGTGGAATGGCCAGAGCACGGCGGCCGGGGCGCCGGCGGTTGCCAGGTAGCGCCCCTTCGCCGACCAGTCGATGGCCCGCACCTTCGTCGGGTAGCCGGTCATGCGCATGTGCTTGGTGTCGGTCAGGCGCCAGCCGTGAAGCGCATTCTCCTGCATCACCGTCACCACGTTTCGCCCGTCCGGCGAGAAGGTGACGGCATTGTGCATGCCCTTCCAGTCGAGGCTGAGCGGCGCGCCGGCGGTATTGACCCACCACAGCGTAACGCCGTCATAACGCGCCACGGCCAGCCGCAGGCCCTT
>DAIPYB010000011.1:0-18207 GCA_036782955.1 Pseudoxanthobacter sp.
CTTCCTTGGGCCGGACTCTAGCATCAGATGGACGAGTTATCGGGGGTCACAGCAGGCGGCCGGCGGTCAGCCCCTTTTCGGGGCCTTCATGCAGCCCTTCGAAATGCAGCGACAGAATAGCAATGGCCAGCAGGAACCGGCCACGGTCGTTGATGACCCGATTGAATATCCAGACGCGTTTATGCTGTTCAACAATATCGGCAACGATGCGCCGTACGGCGCTTGAAAAATCAGGATTATCGCGAATTGTCTTTATAGAAATGCTTTCCACCTGACACCCCGTTAGCCCGGAATGGTCTCAAATACCCCCGATCCGGACGCAGAATGGTGGCGATGGTTTTGCCCAGCGCCATTGTCTGATCATTACGTGTCGAGTTAGCGAGGCCGTTTATCGTCGGTCCGCAGGACCGACATTGCAAATGTGATCACAAACTAAATGAATTCAAAACCGTACGATTATCAACAATTATTGCATGTCGTAACTGCACCGCGCAAGGTACACAGCTATTGATCCGCATTTTTCAGGCATAGATGTTCATAACTTAAAATAACACTCGGATTGGTATCGCGTTCATTTTCCGATACCGTTTTTATCTGTATTCCTTAAGGGTTATATAATAACTAAGGATTCATGTCCTTATGCTTATTAAGCAGGGCCGATAGCATCGGTAAGGTAGAATATGTGCCTTTTTCTGCTCGACTTGTCAGTGTTCTGAGATATCCCCCGGGCGAACGAATTTCGTCGGCCCGTGTCAGGATGCCGGCGATCGTAATAGCTGCTTGCGCCGGTCCCATAACCAGTCTGGCTTTCTGCAGGGCGGTGGCATGGATATCCAGCAAGGAGCAAAACTTCTCCGATGCCTTGATCAGGTCATTGTGGCTTCTGAGTGCGTTTGGAGCCAGCGCCGTCGCCTGTGGGCAGGCTTTCAGCACCAGAGAAAGGTGTGGAAGGCTGGTCGGTTTATGCTTCTGGGTATCCTCTCCAGTTGGTGCCGGCCTCTCTGAGGGCACATCGGATCGCTCCGTTGGCATTATCCCAGATGAAGGTTGCGTGAGGCTGTCTTCAGATTCAGAAAGAAATTGGGATTCTGAATCTTGTATGTGCTGCTCATAGTGGCTTTCATAGCCGCTCAATTTTTCTTGAAAAATCATGTTATTCAAGAGGTTATGAACATAGTCATGCACAGCCTCCAGCTGGGTGGCGTGCAGGCGCAGTTGATCGCTATCGGCGTTGCGGGCTGGCACTGAACCGGTGGCATTCAGGTGCTCAGCGACATGGGCGAGGGCTTCGCCGTCGAAATCCGGTTCCGCGCGGATAAGGTCGAGCAGCTTGCCGATTTCTCGCCGTAGCAGAGTAATCTTCTCTCTGAGCGCGCGATTTTCTGCTTCCCGAGCGGCAGCGGCGCGGGCGGCCGTTTGCAGTTCGCTGGCCCGTATCACCAGAGGTGAGAGGTCAAAACCGAATGCAGTTGTGATCTGCCCTTCGGAATTGGTTCGGGCATAACGCTTGCCGTTTGGGCTGTCGCGGCGCAGCACGAGACCGGCGTCCGTGAGGGCGGCCAGATGGCGGCGTAGCGTGGCGGGCGCAATGCCATTCGCCCGCCGGATGAGAGCTTCATTCGACGGAAAGACGATGAGATTTGTGCCGCCGAGATCGGCCTCGGGAAAGAAGCTCAGCAAGGCAGAGAGCACGGCAAGCGAACGGTCGCCGAGACCAAGCGCTTTCCGGGCTTGGCGAATGTCGGCGAAAAGCTTCCATTTATTGATGCGGATTGTCGTATCGCGCTGCGCCGCCCGGGCCGCTGTTTGTAAATGGGCGTAGGTCAGCGATCGGCCGCCGAAAGGCGCCGTTAGTTGAGTTTCCATGTCTGCTGCCTCAACGGTCCGGCCCAAAAGCCGGCGCGCTTCAGTCAGGCAAAGCGAAATCGTCCGCGAAAACGGTTATCCGTCGCGTTCAAGGCTTGACTGCGATTCGCGGAAGTGGAATTCTCAGACCTGCCACAGTATGAGAAGGGCTTCCGGGACGGTAACGTTTCGGGAGCCTTTTTCTTTGCCGGCTCCTGTGATGGATGTGGTCGGGTGGTGTGACCTCCCTCGCTTCGCTGGTTTGTCGGCCGCCGGCCCGGTTATCGGGTCGGCAGGGTAATTCAGTCGGCCTTGCCGTCGCCCTGAGTGGCGAGGAAGCGGGCATAGAGTGTGTCCAGCTCGGCGGCCACGAAACGTCCGAAAGCCGGCAGGCGGCTTTCGTCGAATGTCAGAACGGTCTGGTTGTCACCGACCTCGATACGGCCGGCTTCCGGGCCTCCGGCCGGCTTCCAGATGCGAACTTCGGGGCGAGGCTTGGCCTTTGGCCGGCTCTTGCGGTCCAGGGCTTCCAGCAGCATCACGAAGCGGACATCGCTCTCTGCTGATCGGAAGGCCGGACTTTGTTGGATGTCCGCAGTGATCCGGTCGGCGCGGGGATGCTTCAGGCGGTCCGCCAGCGCCAGCCAGCGTGTCCGGCCGGCCTTGCGCGCCGGACCGACGGCGATCAGCAGCGCCTCGGGGATGAGGCGGGCAACCGCGATGTAGCGGCTGAGATCGCCTTTGTCGGTTGAAAGGGCTGCACTGAGTGTCGCACGGTCGAAGCCCTGATCCTCGAGGCGGCGCGCGAACACGGCCTTCTCGATGAAGGACAATTGCTCGCGATCGAGATTCTCCTTGCCTTGCGCGATGACCAGCTCGGTATCGGTCAACGGCCTGACCACGGCCTTGACCGGAATACCCAGCCGGGCCGCGGCGCGCAGCCGCCGGTGCCCATATGCCGCCTGATAGCGGCCGGGCACGGTGGGATGAGGACGCACGAGAATGGGCACCTGCTGCCCGCTCTCCTGAACCGAGCGAACGAGCGCCTCGAAGCCGGGATCGATTTCGGCGTCAAGGCGATCCTTGACCATCGAGCCGTCCACCTGTGAGGGCGGGAGGTCGATCACGGCCGTGCCATTGGCGATCTGCTCCTGCAGGCGGGCAGCCGTGCGGGCGCCTTCCGTCAATTGCTGCAGCGAGGCACCCATGGCGGAAATCGCCCCGGTGCGGACCCGCTCCTTCTCCGCAGGACGGGAAACGGGAGTTGCAGGCACGGATGCCTGCGGGGACGGCTCCTCGATCGCCGGTGCAGGAGGTTGCGGCCGGCGGCCCATGAACAGCGAATTGAGTGTGTCCTTACGGCTCATGTTCGACCTCCCGGATGCAGTTGGGAGCTCCCAACATTTCGCTCTGCCTGTGGGCGAATGACCTGAAACGCCGTCATTTGCGCCCCCACGCCGCCCGGATCAGGCGTTCGATTTCGCCGTTGACGGAATCGAGCGCTTCCATCGCGCGGTCATAGGTGGACCGTGTCAGGTTCTCACGACCGATCTCGTAGAGCGTCTGCTTGGTCAGGCCGGCATCGGAAACCGCCGCCGACTTGACCATGGGGTTGGTAAGCACGTGATCCCCGAACAGATTGCGCAGCAGCGCCACGACCTTTGTTTGCGGCCCGTCCTGCGGCTCGTAGCGCGTGACGAGATAGCGGATGAAATCATAGTGCAGTGCCCCACCGGCCTCCCGCACCACGGCCAGCAGGTCCTGCGTCATCAGCAGGAACTGGCTCATCGAGGCCACGTCGAGCATCTGCGGGTGAACCGTGATGATCATAGATGTGGCCGCGCACAGCGCCGACAGTGTCAGGTAGCCGAGTTGCGGCGGGCAATCGATGACGACGACGTCATAGCGGTCGGCCACGGAATCGAAGGCGCGTGCAATCCGGCTGTAGAAAATTTCATCGGCGTCCCGCACCCCGTCCATCAGGGCCTGAGGCGTGACGTGCTCGAATTCCATGAGTTCGAGATTGCCCGGCACCAGATCGAGACCGTCGAAATAGGTCGGACGAATGACATCGGACAGCGGCCGGCGCTCGTCGTCGTAACGGATCGCGGAATAGAGCGTCTCGTTGCTGCCGACTTCCACTTCAGGCATCACACCCATCAGGGCTGACAGGCTGGCCTGCGGATCGAGATCGACGGCAAGAACGCGATAGCCGTGCAGCGACAGATATTGTGCCAGATGAGCCGACGTCGTGGTCTTGCCCGAGCCACCCTTGAAATTGGTGACCGCCAGAACCTGCAAATGGTCGCCCTCGCCGCGCGCCGGCACGAACTCGTGCGGGTCGCGTCCGCGGGCGGTCGCGGCAAGGCGGGTGCGAATCTCGTTGATCTGCGACAAGGTATAGAGACGGCGTCCGCCGGGGCCCTGGTCGGGCTGGGGCCCTTCGCCGGCGAGGGCCATCTTGCGCAGGGTGGAATCGGAGATGCCCATCAGTCGCGCGGCTTCGCCCGAGGTGAACCGGCGCAGCGTCTTCTTCGAGGTCGGCGGAAACATCGCCTCGCTCATGGCCTGCAGCTGGCCGGACAACAGCTCGGCATGCGCCCCGAGCGTCTTATCGACGGGGGATTGCATGGGCTCGGTCGCTGGCAGCTCGGTTGCGCTCACTGTCTCGGTCTCTCGTCACGGAAAAAGGATCTCTTCCGTCTTTAATCCGTGACGATACGGAGAACTTCGATTCGTGCAAGCGCTAAAAAGTTAATGAAGTCTTAACAACAATTCCGTCGCGGTCGTAAAGAATCGCTTCAGTCCTCCGTCATGCCTCGTTGGGAGCTCCCAACGGTTCGCCGTCCGCGGGTGTGAAGTCGATGGTGACCATCAGCCCGCCACCGGTATTCGCGAGTGCCAGCCGGGCGCCGTGCAGCGCCGCGATGCGCTCGACGATCTTCAGGCCCATGCCCAGCGCACCCGAAGATGCTACGCGTCCGACCTCCGTCGCGCCTGCCATGGAGGTTGTGCCGGATTGCAGTCCGCCGCCATTGTCGCTGACGACGAGGCGCGCGGGGGCGCCGACCGACACCACGATGGCCGTCCCCGTCGGCGTATGGCGAACTGCATTCTCCACCAGATTGCGGACCAGCAGTTCAACCGCGCCCGGCAGCACCAGAACAGGCCGGGTCGGGTTGGCCTCGAACGCCAGCGTCTTGCCGGCGGCGAATACCAGTGGCGCCACCGCCTCCACCCCGGCTTCGGCGCGGGCGGCGAGATCGGCGGGCATTTTGCGAGCCGGATCAGCGGCATCCAGCCGGGCCAGCGCGGTCAGCTGCTCCACGGTGTGCGCCAGCCCGGCAATGGTGTGCTCGGCCTCCCGGGCGCGCGGGTCGGGTATGCGGGTCAGCTCCAGCCGCAGAACTGCAAGCGGCGTGCGGATTTCGTGGGCGACGGCACCGGCCAGAAGCCCCTGCCCCCTGACAAGCGCTTCGATGCGCCCGAACGCCCGGTTGACGGCATCGGTCAGGCGCCCGATTTCGCGCGGCAGGCCCGCGACTGGCAGAGGTGCCTGCATGCGCCGGGCTGCGGGATCGATCGCGTCGGCGGCCTCCGCCGCCCTGCCGACGCCCGCCAGCGCCCGCCTGATCGACAGAATGGTGGCGCCGATCACGAGAAACAGCATCAGGCCCATGGGTACCACCATGTGGTCCAGCATTTCGTGCCAGAGCACCTCAGCCAGCAAATGGCCACGGTCGCCGAGGATGGCGATTTCCACCACCTCGCCGTCCGGGAAGGTGCGTCCACCGGCAATCGACAGCGGCCGGCCGGGGGCGAGGATGGTCATCCAGAATGTCGGTGCGTTCAGATCTTCCGGCAGGAAATGGGTTTCGCAGAGACCGCCGCAGTTCGACCAGAGCACGACCGGACCGCGGCGGACCCGGAGGAAATAGCCGGGGCCGTCGTCCGGCCGGGTCAGGCCATAGCGCTGCTCAATCCGCGGACCGGGCAGGGGCGCGTCATGTTCTTTGGCCTCGTCTACCGCGTGGTGAACGAAAGCGGTTTCCTGTTCGATGAGAAGCCGGCCGAGTTCCTCGGTGTTGAACCAGTAGTCGGCGAAGATAACGCCGGTCTGGAGCAGGCTGGCCAGACCGGCGAACAGCAGGATGCGCCGGGCGACCAGCGTTACCAGTCGCGGCGCGCGGCGGCCGGGAGGGGAGGGGGCGGCGGTCATGGCGTGCCCGCCCGCGTGCGCATCATGTAGCCAAGGCCGCGGACGGTCTCGATCGCAACGCCACCGCCATCCGGCAGGGCCTCAAGGCGCTTGCGCAGCCGCGACACCGCAAGCTCCAGCGCGTTGGGAGACAATACTTCGTCGCCGTCTGCCAGCGCGCTTTCCAGACGGCGTTTGAGGACCACGCGGTCGATATCGCGCATCAGCATTTCGGCAAGCTGGCGTTCACGCGGGGGCAGGCCGACCGGTGCGCCGTCGCACAGCACCTGAACCTGCGCAGGATCGAACTGCAGGCTGCCGGCCTCCAGCACAGGGGCGGCCTGCGGCCCGCCACGCCGGGCAATCGCCCGGCAGCGAGCCAAAAACTCCCGGTGGTGGAAAGGCTTGGCGAGATAGTCGTCGGCTCCGGCATCGAGCCCGGCAATGCGATCCTCGATCCCGCCGGCGGCGGTGATGATCAGCACCGGCCGCAAGTCGCCCTCGCGCCGCATGGCTTTCAGCAGCGCAAGGCCGCTGCCGTCAGGCAGGCCAAGGTCCAGAACGACGAGATCGTGGTCGCGGGTGGCGATCTGCGCATCTGCATCGGCCGCGGTTGCCGCCACCTCCAGCCGCCAGCCGGCGGCATGGATCGTCTCGCCGAGCAATTCCGCCAGCCGCTGGCTGTCTTCCACCACGAGCAGTTTCACCGTCAGGCTCCCAACCGCCGAGTCCGGCCGTCAGAGCGGACGCTTGCGGCCCGTCACCATCGACCAGATCAGATTTTCCTTCAGGCGCCGGCTTTCGGCGATAGCCGCCAGAGCGTGGAGACTGGCCAGCACGAGAATACCGTTTGCACCCAGTTCATGCAGATCCCTGACCCAGCCGATACCCCAGAAGGCGTCCGTCGTCATCATGTAGCCGGCGGTGACGGTGACGGCGAGAAGGGCCATCAGCGCCAGCATCATGACGGCTGCAAGGGGATTATGGCCGAGCATGCGCTGGTCGCGCCCTTTCAGCAGCTGGCCGATGAAGGGAAACAGCCGGGCCGGTGTCGGGAAAAACTCAGAGAAGCGCGCATAGTGGGTGCCGATGAAGCCCCACACCACGCGCACGATCAGCAGGATGCCGATGGTGTAGCCGACATAGCGGTGGGCGCGGTGGCCGGGTTCGAGCACGAAAAGATTGAGCGCACAGCCGGTTACGACGCCCCAGTGAAACAGGCGGACGACCGGGTCCCACACCCGCACGGTCGCAGCCGGCTGGCCGGCGGGCACAGGGGAGGGCGCGTTTGCAAGCGCATTCATAGGGTTGGCTCCGTGGCGTGTGTCTGGCCGGCGAGGTTGGGTGGCGGTATTTGAAGCAAAGGGGGCGAAGCCGCATGGCGGCTGGGGCCGGGGCAAAGGCTCCGGCCCCGGCGCGGGATCATTCGTCGCCGGTGTGCTTCACCGCGCCGTCGGTCGGGTCGACATAAACCTCGGTGCGCTTGCCGGCCGGATCGCGGGCATAGACCTCGTAGCAGGTGCCCTTCACTTCGATCGAGCGGATGTCCTTGTATCCGGCCTTCTCCAGAAGGGCCTTCATGTCGGTCTCGCTCTTCCACTGGGCGCGGGGCACTTCGGTGCAGCGCATGTCCTCTTCGCCGGCGCTGGCCGGAACGGCAGAGACAACCGGGGCGAGGGTCGCCAGCGAAAGCGCCAGCAGAGAGAAAGCGGTGGTACGGGAGAGCATTCCTGAGGATCCTTGTTGTGGCCCGTCGGTGCGGTCCGGCGGGCACCCCCTTTCTGCGCCGCTTTTCCTGTCCGCCACCTGTCGGTCGTTGCATCGGACCCCGCGGCGGCAGGCAGGCCGGTTTCCATCCCGGCCGACGCGGTGTAAGAGAATTAGAACTTTTCTAAATATGGCGGTGTCCGATGCTGTCCCGTTCAGCGCGTCCCTGGTTCGGTGGAAAGCGGCGTTTTGCCGATCTGTCAGAGAAGGAAATTCTCGCCCTTGCGATCTCGTCGGAGGAGGAGGACGGGCGCATCTATCAGACATACGCGGCGACGCTGAAGGCGGAATATCCCGGCACGGCTGCGGTGTTCGAAGGCATGGCGGGGGAAGAGAATGAGCACCGGCGCAAATTGATCGATATCTATCGCCGTCGTTTCGGCGAGGTGATCGTGCCGATCCGCCGCGAGCATGTGGCCGATTTCTACAGCCGCAAGCCGGTCTGGCTGGTGGAGAATCTCAGCCTCGACCGGATCCGCGAGGAAGCTGCGGATATGGAGCGGGCGGCGAATGAATTCTATCACCATGCTGCCAGTCGGACTGCGGATGCGGAGACGCGGCGCCTTCTGGGCGATCTGGCGGAGGCGGAGGCCGGCCACCAGGACACAGCCGGGCGCCTGACCGACCATCATCTGGGCGCTCAGGAGCGCAACGAGGAAGATCATATCGCCCGTCGTCAGTTCATCCTGACGTGGGTGCAGCCGGGCCTTGCCGGGCTGATGGACGGTTCGGTTTCCACCCTCGCGCCCATTTTTGCCACCGCGTTCGCCACGCAGAACCCGTGGACGACCTTTCTGGTCGGCCTGTCGGCCTCCATCGGTGCCGGCATCTCGATGGGTTTCACCGAAGCCGTGCACGATGACGGCAAGCTCTCCGGCCGGGGTTCGCCGCTGAAGCGCGGCCTCGCTTCTGGCCTCATGACCGCGCTCGGCGGGCTTGGCCACGCGCTGCCCTATCTCATCCCGGATTTTTGGGTGGCGACCTCGATTGCGCTGGCCATCGTGTTCGTGGAGCTTTGGGCAATCGTGTGGATTCAGAACCACTTCATGGAAACGCCGTTCTGGCGCGCCAGCATTCAGGTGGTTCTGGGCGGGCTGCTGGTGCTGGCCGTCGGCATTCTCATCGGCGGGGCTTAAGCCCCGCCATCGTCCCACAACGGATCGCCTGTTATCTGCCCGGCGTCGAAATCAGGAATGCCGGGCAGGCCTGCGGTCTGCCGCAGGGCTTCGCGGCTGGCCTCGCCCAGCAGCACGAATGCATTGGAGAAGAAGTCGCGCAGCGCCTGTTCCAGACTGTCCGTTGCGCGATAGATGCCGCCGGCTTCATCGCGGGTGACGAGGCCGATCTCCTCGCCGGTTCTCAGCAAGGACAGCACGTGGCCGCGCGAAACCGCGAACCGGCGCGCCAGTTCGGCAACGGTCATGGCGTCGCCGTCCTCCAGCCCGAGGCGGGCGTGCAGTAAAGAGAAGACGATGATGAGGCCGGCATCGCGCTCGGCCATCGGCCGCAGCACGGGGGCAACATCGAGAGGGCGAAAGCCGGCCAGAAAGTGTCGGGCGAGGCCGCACGCCATGGCACCGATGAAGGCATCCTGCGGAAGGGCTTCCAGAACCGTCTCGCTCCACGGAACGACCGGCTGGAGCGAGGCGAAGGAAGACTGCCACCGCTGGCGATAGAGGTCGATGAAGTGCGGGGTGGGCGCCAGACGGGTAATGCGGCGGTCAGCCGAGGGGCGGCGCGTCAGCAGTCCGATCAGTTGCAGGCCTGCGAGCAAGGCGCCGGCGCGGCCGGGGCTGCAGATATTCTGTTGCTGGCAGAGTGTCTTGACCTGCCCGACAGTGAAGCCGCCGGGTGCCTCTGGCGGGTCGCCGTCGAAATGCAGATGAAGCAGCATCGTTACCAGCAGGAAGCGTCCGCGGTCGTTTGAGAACCGGTTCAGGATGCGCCCGCCCCGGAACTGGCGAATGGCCACTCCGGTTGCCGCCAGCAATGCGCCGTCGAAACCCGGCCGTTCCCTGACAAGCAGGGCGCGGGTGCCGAAATAACGGGAGCTTGCGGGAAGGCTGCGCTCCCCGGCCGGCTGGCTTGAGCTCATGTTTCGACCTTAACGCGTGGCAAGGCGATCATACACCATCCTCATGAAAACAGGGCGGTGTATGAAATCCGTTCAATCCAATTATTGACGTTGCTGCATCATTGCAGTGCAGCGACAGTCATTGCACCGCAGAGTGGGCGAGCGAGGCTTGTTTGTCCATGGCGAAGCGGACAGCTGTTTCATGGGCGGCATCCGGTGATGACTGTCAGTGCGGTCATGCACCGGGTGTGATTATTTTTGGTTGCGTCTTGTTTCAGAAGTTGCGTATTTAAATTTGTTTGATTCGGCTGCGTCGGGTGGCGATGCGGCCGGTCTGTCGATCTTCCGGCTTGCCGGCATCGACAAAAATCAGGCCCCGCGCCCTTTCGCCTGCAGGCGGATGACGCGGGGCTTTTTTATGCCACGGGGAGAAAATTGTCTCCCCGTGTCCGCGTCAGGCCGCCACGGCTGCTGCCGGCGCCTTCGCGGCTACGGGGCGCTTCAGGGCCCCCAGCAGCAGGCTGGTCACTACGGTGCCGGCCACCAGCGCCACCAGATAGCCGCCGAGATTGGTGACGGCGTTGGGGATCGGCAGCACGAACACGCCGCCGTGCGGCACCCGCAACAGGCAGCCGAAATACATCGACAGGCCGCCTGCAAGCGCCGAGCCGACCATCAGCGCCGGAATCACGCGCAGCGGATCGCGCGCGGCGAAAGGAATGGCGCCCTCGGTGATGAAGGCGATCCCCAGCACCGCTGCCGCGTTGCCGGCCTCGTGCTCGTCGGTGGTGAAACGGCTGGCAAAGAGCTTCGTGGCAAGGGCGAGGCCGAGCGGAGGCGTCATGCCTGCCACCATGGCTGCGGCCATCGGGCCGTAGACGCCCGAGGCGATCAGGCCGGTGGCGAAGGTATAGGCAGCCTTATTCACCGGCCCGCCCATGTCGAAGGCCATCATGGCGCCGATCAGCATGCCGAGCAGAACGCCGTTGGTGGTGCCCATGGTGCTGAGCCAGCCGGTGAGCGCGCCGAGTGCGGCGGCAACCGGCTGGCCGATGACGTAGATCATCAGCAGGCCGACAATCGCGGTTCCCAGCAGCGGCAGGATCAGAACCGGCTTCAGCCCTTCCAGATTGCGGTGCAGGCGGATGTGGCGGTTGAGCAGGTTGATGGTGTAGCCAGCCAGAAAGCCGGACACGATGCCGCCCAGAAAGCCGGCGCCGATGGAAGCCGCCAGCATGCCGCCCACCGCGCCGGGTGTGATGCCGGGCCGGTCGGCAATGGAATAGGCAATGTAGGCGGACAGCATCGGCACCATCAGGGTGAACGCGTTCTTGGCGCCGATGATGAACAGCGCCTGTCCGAAGGTGTCCTTGTGGGCATCGTCATAGACATAGATGCCGCCGATGGCGAATGCGATGGCAATGAGCAGGCCGCCGGCCACGACGAACGGCAGCATGTAGGACACGCCGGTCATCAGGTGCTTGTAGACGCCGGTGCGTTCGGCCGCCCGGGCGGCCTTGGCGGCGTTCACTTCGTCTGCGAGTTCGCGGTGCCCCGCCTCCGCGGCTTGCTGGACGCGGGCCTCGGCAATGGCGGTCTTCACCAGCGCAGCACCGTTGCCGATGGCGGCCTTGGTGCCGGAGGAATAGACCCGCTTGCCGCCGAACCGTGACAGGTCGACGTTGGTATCCGCGGCGATGACGACGAGATCGGCCGCCGCGATCTCGTCGGCGGAAAGGGTATTCTGTGCGCCGACCGAACCCTGCGTCTCGACGTGGATGGCATGGCCGAGGGCTTTCGCGCCCTGCTCCAGTCCTTCCGCTGCCATGAAAGTGTGGGCGATGCCGGTGGGGCAGGAGGTGATGGCAACGATCCGCAGGCTCTTGCCGGCGGGCGCGCCCGTTGGAGCGGTCGCGGCGCTGCCGGTTGCCTGCGCAATCGCCGCGGCGGGGTCCTGCAGCGCGGTTTCCAGATCGGTTTTCGTCACGGTCAGGCCGGTGAAGCGGTCTTCGCCGGCGACCGGCCCGACGAGAAGGGCTGCACCGGCGGCGCCGATGGCTTCCGGCGACAGCGGGTTGGTGATGCCGCCCGAAAGGTCGAGTTCGATGTCGGCCACGTGGCCGGCGGCCGTGGCGGCGCGGCGCAGGGCCTCGGCGGCCAGCATGGCCTGCGTTGAGCGCTCGCGCGCGGCAATGACGACGGAAAGGCGGGCCATAAGTTTTTCCTCCTTGGCGGGTTTCCCCGCTTCTTTCGGGTTTTCAGGGGCGAGCGTTCAGGCGGCCGCCTCGGTCGGGCCAGTGACGGTTGCAGTCGCCTCGAGCGCCAGAACGTCAGCGCGGGGCGGCAGGTTGGGCCCGATACCGCCGAGCTTGGCAGCGGCGAAGGCGACGGCCCGGCGGGCCAGTGCCGGCAGGCTCAGGTCTTCCCGCAGGGCGGAAACGATGCCGGCCACCATGGCGTCGCCCGCGCCGACGGTGCTGAGCGCGCGGACCGGCGGCAGGCTGGCGGTGAAAATGCCGTTGGCGCTGACGAACAACGCCCCTTCCGCACCCAGCGAGACCACGACCAGCCCGATGCCGCGCCGCACCAGCGAGCGGGCCACCGCCACTACGTCGTCCCGGCTGGCAAGCGGTCGCCCGGCAAAGGCTTCCAGCTCATGCCGGTTCGGCTTGATGGCGAGGGGCAGGTCGTGGGGCTCGGCCAGCAGGGCGGAGGCAAGCGGCGGGCCGGAGCAGTCCAGCACCACGCGAGCCCCCAGCGCATTAAGGCGTGCTACCAGGTCGGCCGTCGTGCGGGCGGGCAGGCCGCCCGGCAGGGAGCCGGCCAGCACCACCAGCGTGCCCGGCAGCACCGCCTCGCCCAGCGTTGCCTCCAGCGCGTGCAGCGCCTGCGTGTCCGCCGTCAGGCCCGGCAGGTTGAGGTCGGTGGTCTCGCCGCTCTCGATATCGGCGATCTTGATGTTGGTGCGGGTTTCGCCCTCCGCACGCACGAAGCGGTCATCGATGGCCTTGCGGGCAAAGAACGTACGGAAAGGGCTTTCGTTTCCACGTCCCAGCAGGCCGGTGGCGATGACCGGCACGCCCCAGTCCGCCAGACAGCCGGCAACGTTGATGCCCTTTCCCCCGGCGTTGGTTTCTGCCGCGCGGGCGCGGTTCACGGCGCCCGGGGTCAGGCCCGCCACGCTCACTGTCAGGTCGATGGCGGGATTGAGGGTGATGGTGACGACGCTGTCGCTCATGCCGGCCTCCCTTCCAGCGCACGCACTTCGGCTGCTGTGTGTGCGGCAACCGCCTTGTCGGCGAGCGCCCTGAGGTCTGCCATGGAAGCGGTACGCAGCCGGGCCTTGACCGCCGGAATATCGCGGGGCGTCATGGAAAGCTCGTTCACGCCGAGGCCGGTCAGCAGCGCGGCGCCAAAGGGGTCGCCGGCAATGCCACCGCACACGCCGACCCAGCGGCCATGCGCCGCCGCGCCTTCCACCGTGCGGCGGATAAGGCGCAGGACAGCGGGATGCAGGCTGTCGGCCTCGCCGGCAAGGTCTGGGTGCTGGCGGTCGATGGCGAGCGCGTACTGCGTGAGGTCGTTGGTGCCGATGGAGAAGAAATCGACATATTCGGCCAGCACATCCGCCATGATCGCAGCGGACGGTACCTCCACCATAATGCCGAGAGGCACCGCCGGACCGCCGGTCTCGATGCGGATACGCTCGGCAACCGCGCGCAGCGCCTGCACTTCTTCCAGCGCGGTGATCATCGGAAACATGATGGAGAGGTTGCCGCCGGCCTTCGCTGCCCGATAGAGCGCCCGCAGCTGCGGCTCCAGCAGGTCGGGCCGGCGCAGCAGCAACCGGCTGCCGCGCACGCCGAGGAAGGGGTTTTCCTCGCGCGGCAGGTTCAGGTGGGCGACTTGCTTGTCGCCGCCGATATCGAGCGTGCGCACGATCAGCGGCCGGTCGCCCAGCGCTTCCAGCATGGCGCGATAGGCGGCGAACTGCTCATCTTCATCCGGGCTGGAGGTGCGCTCGAGGAACAGGAATTCGGTGCGCATCAGGCCAACGCCTTCCGCGCCCTGTCCCAGCGCCATTTCCGCCTGTCCGGCATTGTTGATGTTGGCGCCGATTTCCACCCGCGTGCCGTCGGTGGTCTGGGCAGGCAGGGCGCGCTCTTCCGCCTCGCGCGCCCGGCGGGCCGCCACTGCGTCGATTGCCGTTCGGGCGGATGCGATGTCGGCTTCGGACGGATCAAGATAGAGCCGGCCGGCGCCGCCATCGAGCACCATGCGGGTGCCTTCCGCCAATTCCAGCGCGGCATCGCTGGCAGCCACCACCGCTGGCAGGCCGAGGGTGCGGGCCAGAATGGCGGTGTGGGAGGTCGGCCCGCCCTGCGCGGTGACGAGGCCGATGACGCGCGCCATGTCGAGGGCCGCCGTATCGGACGGCGACAGGTCGCGGGCGATCAGGATGCAGGGCTCGGCCGGCAGATCTTTCAGCGTGCCGAGGGCAAGGTTGGGCGCCAGGCGGGCAAGCACGCGCTGGCCGACATCGCGCAGATCGGCCGCGCGCGCCGCCAGCAGCGGGTTGCCCAGTGCTTCGAGGCTGCGGGCCATGCGCTCCGTGGCCTCGTGCCACGCGAAGGCGGGGCCGTGGCCGTCCACCATCAGCTGGCAGGTGAGGGTGACGAGATCGGTATCGGCAAGGATTTCCGACTGCGCGCGGAAGATGGCGGCCTCGGCGGCGCCGAGGCGCCGGCCGGTATCGTCGGCCAGCTTGGCAAGGTGTTCGCGGGTCGCCGTCAGCGCCGCGTGCAGCCGGTCGCCGCCTTCGGTAAGCGGGCAGGGCTCGTCGGGAACCGCGATTTCCGCCGGCTTCAGCAGGTGTGCCGGACCGATGGCAAGGCCGGGGCTGGCGGCGATGCCCACCAGTTCGGCAAGCGCCGTCGCCGGCTGCCAGCCGGCCGCCGGCCGCGCCGCGCGTTCGGCGGCGCGGGCCGCATCAGCCACCTCCTGCCGGGTCAGGGCGGTGATCGTGGCCTTCATCTGTTCCAGCGCGGTGGCGGCGGCCGATCCTTCGGCCGAGACCACGACGCGGTCGCCGGCCCGCAGGCCAAGCTGCAGCAGCGACACGAGATTGCGCGGGTCGGCAACCCGGTCGCCGCTGCGCACCTGAATCCGCGTCTCGAGGCGGCGGGCAGCCTCCACCCATGCGGAGGCGGGGCGGGCGTGCAGGCCGTTGGGGTAATCGAGGGTCCATTCGAACGCGGAGGCGAGATCGCCCGCCGGCGAGCCGGCCGGGGCCTGCTGTGTCTCGTCCAGCAGTGCCGCGATGACGGTGCCGGCATCGGAGGTGGAGAACAGCGCCTCGAGGCGCGGCTCGTCCTGCATCAGCCGTGTCAGCCGGCGCAGCACGCTGATGTGCGCGTCCGACTGGGCGGCAATGGCCACCACCAGCCGGGCAGTCTGGCCGGGGTTCCAGGCAACGCCATCCGGCACCTGCAGGATGGCGAGGGCATTGCGCTTCACCAGCGCGCGGTCCTCCACCATGCCGTGAGGTATGGAGATGCCGTGGCCAAGGTGGGTGTTGGCGACAGCTTCGCGGCGCATCATGCTGTCGATATAGCCCGGTTCGATGGCGCCGGCGGCGACCAGCATCTGGCCGGCCTGCCGGATGGCATCTTCGCGGTCGCGCGGCGTGGCGCCGAGGCGGACGAGACCGGGCGAGATCAGGGCATCCGTTGCAGGCGCGAAGGCCGGCGCGGCCGGGGGTGGCGAAAGCGGCGCGGACATGGGGGCTCCCTTCCTCCCTTAGTTGTTATTACCGGCAATGAAAACGTTTTCACATCATTCGTCAATCCAAATTGCATGGCTGCCCCCGATTATGCGCAATCCTCTTGCGTCAGGCTGGAATTCGTGAAAATTTTCAAGCGCACGTTGGATCGGGAACCGCGCCGATGACAGCGCTGCCAATGAGAACGATTTCCGGGATGGGGCGATGACGATTGGAATCAAGGATGTCGCGCGGGCGGCTGGCGTCTCCGCGGCCACGGTTTCGCGTGTCCTCGGCGATGGTCCTGTCAGTGCTGAACTCCGCCAGAAGGTGGAAGCGGCCATCCGCGCCACCGGCTACCGTCCCAATCTCTCCGCTCGTCGGCTGCGGTCCCAGCACTCGCGCACTATCGGCCTGATCGTATCGGATATCCGCAATCCGTTCTTCACGGCCCTCAGCCGGGCGGTGGAGGATGCCGCCTATCAGGCGAAGATGCGCGTCATCCTCTGCAACACCGATGAGAATCCGGACCGCGAGGCGATGTATCTGCGGCTGATGCAGGAGGAGCGCATCACCGGCCTCATCTATGCGCCGACCCGCGTGTCCGCGGAGCGCATCAGCACCATGGCGTTCGATTTTCCCGTCGTACTGGTGGATCGCACGGGGCCGGGCCGGCACGACTGCGTGGTGATCGACAACGCGGCAGCGACCGCGCAACTGGTGACGCATCTGGCCGACGGCGGCTGCCGGCGCATCGCCGGCCTGTTCGGCAACACCTCGTCGACCGCGTCCGAGCGCCACGACGGCTATGCAAGCGCCATGGCGGAGCGCGGCTTGTCGCTCAACGCCCGCTTCATTGCGCCGGATGCCGAGGCTGCCAGCCGCGCCCTTTATGAGCTGATGGTTGCTCAGGACCGGCCGGATGCGGTGATCGCTTCCAATGGCCTCATCCTGCTCGGCATCGTCAAAGCGTTGAAAAGTCTCGGGCTCTCGATGCCGGCGGATATTGCGGTAGCCGGTTTCGACAATGAAATCTGGACCGATCTGGTCGGGCCCGGCCTGACCGTCATCGAACAGCCGGTGGCCGATATCGGACAGGCGGCGATGTCGCTGCTGTTCGAGCGCCTGAAGGAGCCGGAGATGGCCCACCGGCGCATCGTGCTGTCCGGCCGTCTGGTGGTGCGCGGGTCATCGCGGCGGGCGGGCGCGTTCTAGCCTCTTCCGGGTTCAGCCGGTTCATGGCGCATAGGTGAGACGGCCGACGGCCGTTCTCCAGCTGGCAAGGCGGCGGGTGCGTTCTTCAGCGCCGATCTGCGGCGTGAAGCGGCGCTCGCGGCGCCAGCTGCCGGCGAATTCCGCCGGCGGCGGATAAAGCCCGGCCTGAAGGCCCGCGAGATAGGCCGCGCCGAGAACCGTTGTTTCCATCTGGGTTGGCCGGTCTACCGGGGCATCGAGGAAATCGGCCAGCCGCTGCATCGTGAAGTCTGAGGCGGACATGCCGCCATCGACCCGCAGGATGGTCTGTGCGCCGCCTTCCTGCGCCCAGTCGGCCTGCATGGCCTCCATCAGGTCGGCTGTCTGGAAGCAGACGCTTTCCAGCGCCGCGCGGGCTATTTCCGCCCGGCCGGTGCCGCGTGTCAGCCCGAACAGCGCGCCGCGCACGTCCGGGTGCCAGTGCGGCGCGGGCAGCCCGACGAAGGCGGGCACGAGAATGACGTCCTGCTGCGGATCGGCGCGCGCGGCGAGCGCGCCCGTCTCCGCTGCCGAGGCGATCAGGCCCAGCCCGTCGCGCAGCCACTGCACGGCGGCGCCGGCCACGAAGATCGCGCCTTCCAGCGCATAGGTTCGCCGGCCTTCAAGCTGCACGGCCACCGTGGAAAGCAGCCGGTGGCGCGACTGAACGGGGTGGTCGCCGGTGTTGAGCAGGGCGAAGCAGCCCGTGCCGTAGGTGGCCTTGACCATGCCCGGCAGGAAACATGCCTGCCCGACCATGGCGGCCTGCTGGTCGCCGGCAATGCCGCGGATGGGAATGGGCGTGCCAAAAAGGTCCGCATCCGTCTCGCCGAATTCGGCCGCGCTGTCGCGCACGTCCGGCATCAGCGCGCGGGGAATGTCGAACAGCGCCAGAAGATCGTCATCCCATGTGCCACGCACGATATCGAACAGCAGCGTGCGGGCGGCATTGGTGGCATCCGTCGCGTGTACCCTGCCGCCTGTCATCCGCCACACGAGCCAGCTGTCCACGGTGCCGAACGCCAGTTCTCCCCGCAGCGCGCGTTCGCGCGCGCCGGGCACGTTCTCCAGCAGCCATGCGATTTTCGGTGCGGAGAAGTAGGCATCGAGCACCAGCCCGGTGCGTGCCCGCACCATCGGCCCATGGCCGGCCTCCTCCAGCCGGTTGCAGAGCGGGGCAGCGCGGCGGTCCTGCCAGACGATGGCACGGTGAATGGCTTCGCCCGTGCGGCGGTCCCAGATCAGCGTGGTCTCGCGCTGGTTGGCGATGCCAAGGGCGGCGATCTGGCGGGCTTCGAGGCCGGAGGCCTTCAGCGCGGCGCGGGCAGT
>DAIPYB010000012.1:0-17874 GCA_036782955.1 Pseudoxanthobacter sp.
GCGAATTCGAAACGGCAGATCGTCACGCCGGCCAGCACGGCGTGCTGGGTGAAGCGGTTCATGTACGACGAATCCATGGCCGCCCCGGCGCCGTGGGCCAGCAGCAGCGTGCCGAGCGACCCGGTGGGCGGCGTGCTCACCAGAAATTCCACCGGCGCGCTTTTCCCCGCCGCGGCTTCCGCCGTGCCGTGTTCCGCCCCGGTTTCCTCGCCCGTCATCGTGTTCTCCCGCCTTTCTCACCGACCGCGGCGTGCGCGGCCGGTTCGCTTAACAGTCCGGGCCCGTCCGGTGCCCGGAAAAAACACCGGTTGCCGTCAGCGTGCCTTAAGGGCCGCCACCGCCGCAAGGCCGGCGTCGACATCTTCGATCAGGTCCTCGACGTCTTCCAGCCCCACCGAGAGGCGAAGAAGGCCGTCGCCGATCCCCAGTTCCGCGCGCGCCTCGGCGGCAAGGCTCTGGTGCGTGGTGGTCTGCGGGTGAGTGATCAGGCTCTTGGCGTCGCCGAGATTGTTGGAGATCCGGATGAGTCGCAAGGCATTGCAGAACGCGAACGCCGCCGGCTTGCCGCCTTCGACCTCAATGGCGATCAGCGACGAGCCGCCGTGCATCTGCCGGGCGATCAGGTCCGCCTGCGGATGGTCGGGCCGGCCGCAATAGACCACGCGGGCCAGACCCGGCTTGCCCGCCAGATGATCGGCAAGGCGGGCGGCATTGGCCGTCTGCCGTTCCACGCGCAGGTGGAAGGTTTCCAGCGCCTTCAGCAGCACCCACGCGTTGAACGGCGAGATACACGGTCCGGTCTGGCGCAGGAAATTGTGCAGGTTGTCGGCGATCCACTGTTTGGACGACAGGATGACGCCGCCAAGGCAGCGGCCCTGCCCGTCGATGTGCTTGGTGGCCGAATAGACCACGACATCGGCGCCGAATTTCAGCGGCGACTGCCACAGCGGGGTGGCGAACACGTTGTCCACGATCACCGTGGCACCGGCCTCGCGGGCGATCGCCACCACGCCGGCGATGTCGATTATTTCGAGCGTCGGATTCGTGGGGGTCTCGAAGAAGAAAGCGCGGGTTTCCGGGCGCACGGCGGCGCGCCACGCGTTCAGGTCCTTGCCGTCGATCAGTGTGGAGGAGATGCCGAGGCGCGGCAGCAGCGTATCGATGACGTAGACGCATGAGCCGAACATGGCGCGCGGCGCCACCACATGATCGCCGGCCTTGAGGAAGCACAGCAGCGCCGCGGTAACGGCAGCCATGCCGCTGGCAACCGCGCGGGCTTCCTCCGCCCCTTCGAGCGCGGCGATGCGCGCCTCGAACATGGCAGTGGTCGGGTTGGAGAAGCGCGAATAGATGAAGCCGGGATCGTCGCCCTTGAAGCGGGCCTCGGCGGCTTCCGCCGAAGGATAGACGAACCCCTGCGTCAGGAAGAGGCCTTCGGAGGTCTCGTTGAACGATGAGCGCAGCGTGCCGCCGTGCACCAGTTCGGTGGCGGTGCGATAACGGCGGGGGGAATCGGGCTGAGCGGTGTCTTCGACAGTCTTCGTCATGGGATGAACCTCCGGGGTTCCCGATCAGGCATCAAAAAACCCGGCCGACAAATGCCGAGCCAGGTCAACGAAGCCGTGACGGAAGCAGCTACCTTGCGGGCACAGGAGGCGTTGCTTTGCCTCTTTCGCCGTGCCGCCGTGGAATAGTGCCCGTCCGGGATGTATGCCCACTCGGCCTTTTAGCGAGTTATTTAACGTGGCTGCAAGCCGGCCGGCCAAATCACCACGGAACGAATTGGTATTAGTCCCCCCCGCGGGCGCCGTCAACGCCGTGTGTCGGCTGGCGGCGCACTTCTGTCGCAGCGGGCCGGTCACAAAGGCCTCGCGCCGGCCTTCACGGGACAGCGGAAATCGGCTATTGCCACGCGATTCGCCGGCCCCGGGGCAGCGACCCGAAAGCCGGAACCCACGGGCAGGAGCCGAGAGGCATGAGCAAGGCGGCAGGCATTCTGCCCCGGCAGGCGATCCGGGAACTGACCGAAGCCGGCATCATTGCCAGCGACCATCCGGTCGGCGACGACCAGATCCAGCCGGCCAGCCTCGATCTGCGCCTCGGGCGCATCGCGCACCGCATCCGCGCCAGTTTCCTCACCGGACCGGGGGCGACGGTGGCGGACAAGCTCGCCCGCCTGACGCTGCATTCCATCGATCTCACCGCCGGCGCTGTGCTGGAGACCGGCTGCGTTTATCTGGTGCCGCTCGGCGAGCGGTTGGCGCTGCCAGCCGATATCGCCGCCACCACCAATCCCAAGAGCTCCACGGGCCGGCTCGACGTGTTCACCCGCGTCATCACAGATGGCGGGCAGGCGTTCGATACCGTCCCGGCCGGCTATCGCGGTCCGCTCTATGCCGAGATCAGCCCGCGCACCTTTCCGGTGCTGGTCCGCGCCGGCTCGCGGCTGTCGCAGATTCGCTTCCGTCGCGGCGAGGCCCGGCTGAGCGATAGCGAACTTTCCGCCCTTCATGCCGCCGAAGGCATCGCCTTTCCCGGCACGCCGGTCATCGGCGACGGCCTGCACCTGACCATCGACCTCAAGGGACGCGGCGACGGCGCGCCCATCGGCTACCGCGCCAAGCGCCACACCGGCGTGGTGGACGTGGACCGCAAGGCCGGCTGCGATCTCTACGATTTCTGGGAGCCGGTGACCACGCGCGGCGTGGAAAGCCTGATCCTCGACCCCGACGAGTTCTACATCCTCGTGTCGCGCGAGGCGGTGCACGTGCCGCCGATGGTGGCTGCCGAAATGGTTCCCATCGATCCGCTGGTGGGTGAATTCCGTGTCCATTATGCCGGCTTCTTCGATCCGGGCTTCGGCCACGGACCGGCCGGCGGGGCAGGGGCGCGGGCGGTGCTGGAGGTGCGCTCCCACGAGGTGCCCTTCATCCTCGACCATGGACAGGTGGTCGGCCGGCTCGTCTATGAGCGCATGGCCGCGCGGCCGGACACGCTTTATGGCGAGGGGATCGGCTCCAACTATCAGGCGCAGGGCCTGAAGCTCTCCAAGCATTTCCGCACGCCCTGACGGGGCCGCCCCTCTCCGCCATGGCCCGACCGGTCCATTTTGTGATTGCGGGCAGGGCTGTTCATCTGCTTCTTTTTTCACATCCGTGCCAGAATTGGCGCGGCAGGCGGTTGCCTGAGGCCCGCGCGTGGCGGGCAGATGCGGATTTGGGTGGGAGCGGAGCGGAATGGCGGGAGCGGACTTTGAGACAGCGGCCCCGCGCACTGTGTTCGGTCCCGCGCCGGTGGCGCGGCAGGCGATTGCCCGGCTGGAGGTGGTAACGGCCGGGCGCAGTCTGGTGCCGGTGACGGATGCCATCAATCGCTGGCTGTCCTCCGTGCAGGCGGTGGAAGGGCTGCTGACGGTTTTCCTGCGTCACACCTCCGCCTCGCTCACCATTCAGGAAAATGCCGATCCGGCCGCCCGGGCCGACCTGCTGGATGCCTATGACCGTCTTGTGCCCACCGATGCGCCCTGGCGCCATTCGCTGGACGGGCCGGCGGACATGGCCGGGCATGTGAAATCGGCCCTGACCGGCGTCAGCCTCGCCATTCCCGTGGTTCACGGCCGGGCCGATCTCGGCACATGGCAGGGCATTTTCGTCATCGAGCACCGGCTGGAATCGCACCGGCGCGATGTGACGCTGCATTACATCGGAACCTGAGGATGGAGCGCGCGTTCCGGTTGCTGCCCGTTGCAATCAGGCGCTGATTGCGGCACGCTTTGCTTGTATCCGCGTTGCATGAGGTTGCCACCCGCCGCGGATGCGCGAGGGGGCGCGGGGGCGTGCCGGGGGAGCAATGAGCGCGGAAGCCAGCTCTGCGCGCGGCAGGCTGTTGCGGCTGCCGTCGCGCGGCGGGATTGCGGCCGGGGCGTCGCCGCCCGAACCCGATAATGTTGCCGGCCAGCCGGCTGCGCTCGCGCCTGCGCTGCGGGATGCCGCCGCGCCGGACGACGGTGCAGCGAAGCCCGGCAGCGCCGGGCTGCCCGGTGGTCCCGCCACGCAGGGCATGGCGCCGGTGCCGATGGCCGCCTTGCCGCCGGTGCCCGAAGGCGAGCCGCAGGGCGAGGCGTGGCTTATGGCCCTGTCTGTTCGTCTGGACATCCCGGTCGCGGAACCGGGGGCGCTCGAGGCCGCCGTGCGGCGGCTGGAGGCGCAGGGGTTTGTGCTGCCAGAGGCGCCGCCGCTGCTGATGCTGGGCCATGGCCCGGAGGGGCCGCTGCTGGCCCTGACGGCGACGCCGGCCACGGCGGATCGTCTGGCGGCACTGGTGACGGCAGACCCCGCCCTGCGCCGTCGCGCCCGGCTGGTGACGCCCCATGCTCTGGCCCGTGCCTTCGCCCGCCTTCGCGCACCACCACCGCCTCCGCCATCCGGTCCGACGGAATATCGTGCCCCGGCGGCCGACGTGGACGACGCGCTCGCCGGCCTTGAGGCAGTCAGCGGCGGGCTGACGGCCCGCAGGCCCGTGACCGGCGGGCAGGCCTGCGTGCTTGGTCTCTGCGCCGTGGCGGCAGGCGGGCTCATGGCCACCGTGCCTTATCTGGTGCTCAACGGACTGTGCCTGTTCATCGCGGCCGGGTTTCTGATGTCGGCCGCCGCGCGCTGGTCGGCAGCGCGGCTCGTGGCGGCCGGCGGCTTTCGCCCGCCGCTTCGGCCGGCCGTGCGGGACGACGCCCTGCCTTTTTACACCGTGCTGGTGGCGCTGCGGCATGAGGTGGCGGTGGTGCCGCGCCTCATTGCCCATCTGACCGCGCTGGACTATCCGCAGGCGCGTCTCGATATCCGGCTGCTGGTGGACGAGGACGACCCGCAGACCGCCGCTGCCATCCGCCGCCACGCGCACGGGCCGATGTTCGAACTCGTGGTCGTGCCGAAGCGGGGGCCGCTGACGAAGCCGAAGGTGCTGGATATCGGCCTTCAGGGTGCGCGCGGCAGCCTCGTGACCGTGTTCGATGCCGAAGACCGCCCGCAGCCCGGCCAGTTGCGACAGGCGGCCGCTGCCTTTGCCGCCGGTGGACCGGCGCTTGGCTGCGTTCAGGCCCGCCTTTCCGTCGATCATGGCGGGGAACGGCTGATCACCGGCTTCTTCGCGCTCGAATATGCCATGTTGTTCGACGGGCTGCTGCCGTTTCTCGCCAGCCGCGGGGTTCCGTTCCTGCTGGGCGGCACCTCCAATCACTTCCGCCGCTCGGCGCTGCGGGCCGTCGGTGGGTGGGATGCGTGGAATGTGACCGAAGACGCCGATCTCGCCATCCGGCTCGCGCGGTCGGGCTACGGCTTCACCGTGATTGAATCGACGACCTTCGAGGAGGCTCCGCTCACTGTGCGTGCCTTTCTGCATCAGCGCGGACGCTGGCAGAAAGGCTGGCTGCAGACATGGCTGGTGCACATGCGGGCGCCGGTGTCGCTGCTGAAGGCCCTCGGGTTCAGGGCCTTCGTCGCGCTGCAATTGCAGTTTTTCGGCGGTTTCGTCGCCAATCTGGTGCTGCCGTTGTGGGCGCTGATGCTGGCGGCCACCCTTGTCGGACTGCCGGCTGCGCTGCCGGACGGCACCCTCATGGGCGATCTCCTGTTCCAGCTCGGGCTGGCAACGGCCGGCACCGGCTATGCCGCGGCTGCCGTGCTGGCACTCAGGGTGCTGAAGGCACGCCCCATCGGGGTCAGCCGCTGGCTCATCGCGCTCTGGGGGCTTTATGCGCTGCTGCTGTCCTATTCCACGCTGCGGGCAATGTGGGAGTGGCTGCGCCGGCCGCACCACTGGGACAAGACAACCCACGGCCTCGCCCGCTGCCGGCGGGAGGGTGAACGGGCCGCCCGGCTGCGGGCGCCGGCCGGTTCCAAACGGCGGCGAACAAGGCTAAGGATGCTGCAGCAAAGCTTCCGATCTCTGTTGCGGGCCGGTTCATGAGCAAGCGCACGCCCGCCACCCAGGCCATGGAAAAGGCCGGGCGGCCGTTTGAACTCATCGAGTATGCGTTCGATCCCGATGTCGAATCCAAGGGGCTGGCGGCGGCCGCCGCCATGGGGCTGCCACCGCGGCAGGTCTTCAAGACGCTGATGGCGGAAGCCGGCCGCGAGGTTCTGGTGGCGGTCGTGCCGAGCGACTGCGAGCTGAATCTGAAGGCGCTTGCCCAGTTTGCGGGCCACAAGTCGGCGGCGATGCTGAAGCCGGCCGATGCGGAGCGAATCAGTGGTTACAAGGTGGGCGGCATCAGCCCGCTGGGACAGAAGAAGCGGCTGCGCACCTTTCTGGACGAAAGCGCGCTGGGGCTGCCGTTCATCGTGGTCAACGGCGGGCAGCGTGGCCTGCAGATCCGCGTTGCGCCGGCCGACCTGATCGCCGCATGCGATGCGGTGGCCGCGCCTGTCGCGGTTCACCGCCGCTGAGCGCCGGCGCCGTCAGGACCGCCGCTCGGCCACGAACCGGGCGGCCTCGCGCAGCAGGCTGCCGGGCGGACCGAAGGGGGCGAGCAGGGCTTCCGCCTCCGCTACCAGTTCGCTGAGCCGGCCGCGCGCCCATGCCGGGCCGTTGACGGCCACGAGGGTCGCCTTGCCGCGCTCCGCATCCTTGCCGGTGCGCTTGCCGACTTCCTCGGCGCCGGCTTCCACGTCGAGCAGGTCGTCGGCGAGCTGGAAGGCGAGGCCGAGCACGTCGCCGAAGCGGCGCAGGGTTTCCAGATCGTCCGGGCTGGCGCGGCCCAGCGTGGCGCCCATGGTGCAGGCGGCGGTGATGAGCGCGCCGGTCTTCATGGCCTGAATGCGCGCCACCATCGCTTCGTCGGGCGCACTACCCTCGGCAGCAAGGTCCAGCATCTGCCCGCCGACCATGCCGGCCGGGCCGGCGGCACGGGCCAGCAGGGCGACCAGCGCAATGCGCACCGCCGGATCAGCATCGGTCTGCGGATCGGCCAGGATCTCGAAGGCGAACGTCAGCAGTCCGTCGCCGGCCAGAATCGCGGTGGCTTCGTCGAAGGCGCGATGCACCGTGGGCTGGCCACGGCGCAGGTCGTCGTCGTCCATCGCCGGCAGGTCGTCGTGAATGAGGCTGTAGCAGTGCAGAACCTCGATGGCCGCGGCGGCGCGCAGGGCGCGTGCTTCTGTGCCGGCCGGCGCGCTGCCGGCGCGGATGGCGGCCAGACGGGCGCATTCCACCAGAAGGAATGGCCGAAAGCGCTTGCCGCCGCCCAGAACGCCGTGGCGCATGGCCGCCGCAAGGCGGGATGGGGTGATGAAAGCAACTGGCGTGTGGCTGTCGTCAGGCGCCAGCAGGCGGCCGAGTACGGCTTCGGTTTCGGCCGCGATACGGCCGAGGGCCTCGCTCAGCGGCGCTGCAGAGACAGCCTTTTCGGCCGGGGACGAGGAGGGAATCGTCATTGTGGTGATGTCCGCTGACGTGCAGCCCGCATGCCTGCCGGCCATGGCTTTCCGGCCCAACGGGATGCCGCCTCGGCGGCTGCCGGTCAAGCGGCGGTTTGCTAAACCGCAATACCCGCCGGTCTGCCCTGCAGTGGCCCGGCCCTGTGAATTGTGCGGCGGGCGAAAACCGGGCACCATGGCTTCCAGCGCAGTTTCGTCAGGCCGGCCAGTGTCGCGGGCGGGGTGAAAACAGGGGGCCGGGCGTTCGTGTCGGCATGGGCAGTCTTCCGCAACAGGCGACAGCGTGCCGGTGATAGTCCGTGGCCGGAGGGGCTTGTGACCGGTCTGCGTGCGCGCGGCGAGGCGGGCTGCGGATGACGGAAGGGGCGCAGACGGGCGATTCGCCGGATGGGCACGCGGTGCCGCCGCAGGCGCAGGCCGAATCGGTGCCTGTCCCGGCACCGGTATCGCCGGCTGCTGCCGTCCGCCGCCGCAGGCTGTGGCGCATCGGCGGGTTCGTCGCGCTGGCACTGCTGGTTGCCCCGTTCGTGCTGACGCTCGTTTATGCCGTGGTGCCGCCGGTCTCCACCCTGATGCTGGCGCGCTGGCTGACACTGCAGCCTGTCACCCGCGACTGGGTCGCCTTCGATGCCATCGCCCCGGTTCTGGTGCGCTCGGTGGTGGCCTCGGAGGATGCCCGCTTCTGCCTGCACAACGGCATCGATACCATCGAGTTCGGCAAAGTCGTGGATGCCTACATGGATGGCGAGGAAACGCGCGGTGCCTCGACTATCCCGATGCAAGTGGCCAAGAATCTGTTTCTCTGGCCGGGCCGCGACGTGGTTCGCAAGGCGCTGGAGGCGCCGCTGGCGCTGTGGATCGACTTCGTGCTGTCGAAGCGGCGGATCATGGAGATCTATCTCAACATTGCCGAATGGGGGCCGGATGGCACTTTCGGCATTGCCGCCGGCGCGCAGCGCGCCTTCGGCACGGATCCGGCGAAACTCTCGCGCCGGCAGGCCGCGCTGATGGCGGCGGTGCTGCCCAACCCGGTGAAGCGCAATCCGGCGCGTCCGTCGGGCGCGGTTTCGGCCCGCGCGGCCCGTGTCGCCGCCGAGGCCAGCCCGGCGAAAACGCCGTTCGACTGCCTGTTTCCCGGCTCCTGAGCCGGCAGTGCAAAGAGGCTGGTCAAGGCCGGTGGATATCTGTATAAGGCCGCTACATTCCCTTATGGGCTGTGGACGGACCGGGCTGCCTTGTCGAAAACGGCGGGCTGCCGGCGTTTGCACCGGAGAGAAACCGATGGCTGTTCCGAAACGTAAAACTTCGCGCATGAAGCGCGGCTTCCGCCGCTCGGCCGATGCGCTCAAGGCCCCGACCTATGTCGAGGACAAGGATTCCGGCGAACTGCGCCGTCCGCACCATGTCGATCTGAAGACCGGCATGTATCGCGGCCGCCAGATTCTGACGCCGAAGGTCGAAGCCTGATTCTAGGCTTCGGACAAGGCGGTTGCCGGGCTTTCCGGCGCGGCAACGTCAGGTTCTGAAAAGCGCGCCCGGGTGGGAAAGCCCCCGGGCGCGCTTTTCGTTTTTACCGGCATGTCGCTGGCCGCCTGCGTCCGGGCGCGCCCCAAGTTCCGATCGCCCTCTTGCCCCGGTTGTTTGTCGTCGGGCAATTTACCGCTCCGGATGCGGACAGAATCAGGCCCGGCCCTCCACCGCAAGGCCGCGGGCGGGGTCAGGGACTGTTAAGCGCCGGGAGGTTAGAATCATTCGTCTCCGTCTCGCCGCGTGCTGCCTTTGCCAAGGGCGGGCCGTGGCGGAAGGCGGCATTCCCTACGTCCCCCGGGGCAGGCCGGCAACGCATGTGGCGCGGCCCGGCCCGCGCGGGATATCATCGTTCGCGGCCGGCGCCGGGGCGGTGTTTCATGCGAGGCAACGATGACTTTCCGCCTTCATCGCGGCGACCTGCCCGATCTGTCCCGCTACGGATCGTCGGTGGCCATCGATACCGAAACGCTGGGCCTGAACCCGCACCGCGACCGGCTGTGCGTGGTGCAGCTTTCACCCGGTGACGGTTCGGCGGATATCGTGCAGATCGCCCGTGGCCAGCGCGCAGCGCCGAATCTGGCGCGGCTTCTCGCCGATCCCGGCGTGACCAAGATTTTCCACTATGCCCGCTTCGACATGGCGGTTCTCTACAAGACGCTCGGCGTAATGCCGACGCCGGTGTTCTGCACCAAGATCGCCTCGCGGCTGGTGCGCACCTACACCGATCGCCACGGCCTGAAGGAACTGACCCGCGAGTTGATCGGCGTCGATCTCTCCAAGCAGCAGCAGAGTTCCGACTGGGCGGCCGAGACGCTGAGCGACGCACAGGTCGCCTATGCAGCTTCCGACGTGCTCTACCTGCATGCGCTGAAGGAGCGGCTGGAGACGATGCTGGCGCGCGAGGAGCGCACCGGTCTGGCCGCTGCCTGCTGCGAATTCCTTCCCGCGCGGGTGCGCCTCGATCTGGAAGGCTGGGCGGAAGAAGATATTTTCGCCCATTCCTGAGCGGTTTGCGGGTGGCCGGCGTCGGGCGGCCCGCTTTTCCTGCCGCAGCAGACTGGACCGGCGGCCCGGGAATGGCCACATCTGCCCGGTTGACTGAGGGCCATGCGCCGCTGGCGGGCGCGCATGACGCAAGAGGACGGATAGACAGGGCTGAGGATGACCGGACGAGGAACCAGCGTGACAGGCACGACTACTTCCGGCGGCACCGGCAGGCCGGAGGCAGGCCTTGAGGCCGAGCGCGTCCGCGCGCGCCGCGCCGCTGCCGGTCACAGCCGGCGTGTGCGGTTCCTGCGCTTCGCCCTGCCGGCCCTGGCGGCGGTCATCGTGCTGGCATTCGGCGCGGTCACGCTGGTGCGCAGCTTTGCGCCGGGGCTGGATATCTCCGCGCTCCGGCTTTCCTCCGACGGCATCGTCATGGAAAATCCGCGCCTCTCGGGCCACGGACCGGACCGCTCCTATGAGATCACGGCCGACCGCGCGGTGCAGAGCCTGACGGAGACAGACCGCATCGACCTGGAAAAGATCAAGGCCGTCATCACCATGAGCGACGGCCGCGTGGTGGACGTCAGCGCCCGCAGCGGTATCTTCAACAACAAGAAAGAAACCCTGCGGCTGGAAAATGATATCGTCATTTCTTCCAGCGCCGGCGACAGCGGCCGGCTTTCCAGCGCGCTGGTCGACCTGAAGACCGGCAACATGACCACAGACCAGCCGGTCGATCTCGGCTCTAAAACCTTTGCCATTCAGGCCGGTGCGGCTGTCAGCCAGGACAATGGCAACAAGCTGAATTTCCGGCAGGGCGTCAAGGTAACGATCACGCCCGCAACTCCGCAGGATGCCGCCGCATCCCCCTCCTCTTCCAGTCCGCAGGCTCCCGCCGCGGGTGTCCAATCTCCGGAGAGCCGCCCATGACCGACGTGACGAGGACCGACGTGACGCGCGACACCGCTTTTGCCGCCCGCCGGCTCGCCGCCGCCCTGCTGGTGGCCGCCGTCGGGCTGGTGCCCGTCGCCGCGCAGGCGCAGGCACCGGCCGAGCCCGCGCCTGCCGCCGGCAGCACGCCGGTCGGTGCATTCGGCGGTTTTGGCGGCGGCGGCAAGGGGCCGATCCAGATCGAATCGAACGAACTGGAAGTGCAGGACAAGAAGGGCGTGGCCATCTTCACCGGCAACGTCATCGCCAAGCAGGGCGACAGCGTGCTGCAGGCCCAGAAGCTGGTTGTCTATTATGCCCAGCCCGACGCCGGCAACAAGGATGGCACCGCGGCAAAGAAGCCTTCCGCTCCGGCTGCGGCCGAAGGTCAGCAGCAACAGCAGATCGAACGGCTGGAGGCCACCGGCCGGGTGCTGTTGAGCGAGAAGGACCAGACCGCCACCGGCAGCGCCGCCACCTATGACGCCAAGTCCCAGACCATGGTGATGACCGGCGACGTGGTGCTGACGCAGGGCGGCAACGTGGTGCGCGGCAACAAGCTGGTGGTGCATCTGGACACCGGCGAGGCCCGCGTCTTCGCCGACAAGCGCGTGCAGATGCTTCTGGTGCCGAGCCAGGCGCCCTCGGCGCCGGGCAGTGCGCCGGCGCAGTAAAGAAGGGCCATCCGCCCGGCCCGGTGCAGGCCGGGGCCGCGCGCCGCTCGGCCGGCGCGTAAGTCCGGCAGGGGCCGCCCGTTTCCCGGTGCGGTCGTTTGTTTCTGCGGGTTCTGCTTCTGCCGGCGAAGGCCGGCGGCGGCAGCCGCGTTCAGTCTGATGGAGACCGGGTTCCTCATGTCGGCCTCGCCCAGCAATCCCGATCTGGCTAACAGGCCCGGCTATGCCGGCGTCGATGAAGAGATGATCGGCCACCATTCCGACAGCGAACTGGTGGTCAGCGGCATCGCCAAGAGCTATCGCCGCCGCAAGGTGGTTCGCGATGTCAGCCTTTCGGTGCGTCGCGGCGAGGCCGTGGGGCTGCTGGGGCCTAACGGCGCCGGCAAGACCACGGTGTTCTACATGGTCACGGGCCTTGTCCGGCCCGATCATGGCTCGATCACGCTCGACGGCTATGACATCACGCGCTTGCCGATGTATCGCCGCGCACGCCTCGGCATCGGCTATCTGCCGCAGGAAGCCTCGATCTTCCGCGGCATGACGGTGGAGGAGAATATCCGCTCGGTGCTTGAGGTGATCGAGCCCGACCGCCATCGCCGCGATCAGGATCTGGAGGTGCTGCTGGCGGAATTCCGCGTGGAACACCTGCGTACCCAGCCCGCGACCGCTCTTTCCGGCGGTGAGCGGCGTCGCGTGGAAATCGCCCGCGCGCTCGCCAGCCGCCCCTCGTTCATGCTGCTCGACGAGCCCTTCGCCGGCATCGACCCCATTGCCGTTGGCGATATCCAGATGCTGGTGAAACACCTCACCGGGCGCGGCATCGGCGTGCTCATCACCGACCATAACGTGCGCGAGACGCTGGGCCTGATCGACCGGGCCTATATCATCGCCACCGGGCAGGTGCTGACGGAAGGCCTGCCGGGCGATATCGTCGCCAATCCAGATGTGCGCCGGCTTTATCTCGGCGAGCAGTTCACGCTGTGAACGCCCGCCCCTTGCGGGCAGGCAGGATGCGCGGGCGGGAAAGAACGCGCCTGCAGCGTGTGAACCGCGAGCCATTCCGCCTTGTTAAACAAGACGGTGGCGGGCATGATGGCGGCTGGCCCGGCAGTCCCGCATAAGACTCGGCTCACGAGCGGATTGCATTATGTGCGAAACGGGTTAAGCAAGAACCGGACCAATCGCGCACCGGGCGTCGCCTTCGGCGGCGGCTCCCGCAAAGACAGGCCCCTGTAAGTCATGTCCCTGTCTCCGAAGCTGGAATTTCGCCAGACCCAGTCGCTGGTGATGACGCCGCAGCTGATGCAGGCGATCAAGCTGCTGCAGCTTTCCAATCTCGATCTCGCGGCCTTCGTGGAAGCGGAGATCGAACGCAACCCTCTTCTCGAGCGCGAAGACGACGCGCCGGACGTCGGCGAAGGCTTGCCGGGGCCGACCGATGCCGCATTCGAGCGGCCGGATGCGGACGACCTGCCGGGCGAGGGCGGCGCGGCGGAAAGCGGCGGGGGCTTTGGCGAGGAAACGGCATTCTCGCAGGCCGGCGTCGACAGCGATCTGGCGTTATCGCCGGGGCTGGATGCGGCGGACGGTGCCGGTCTGGACCTTCCGCTCGGCGCGCTTTTCCCCGATGACAATGCGCTGCCGGAAAGTGCCGGCGCCGGCGAGGGATTGGATCCGGCGCGGCTTGCGGGCGAGGTCTGGCGCGGTACGGCATCCGGGGCCGGCTGCAGTGAAACCGGGCTCGAAGCCTATGCGGCCGTCGAATCGAGCCTGCGCGATCATCTCGCCCAGCAGCTTGCACTGGCCGTGAGCGAACCTTCGCGGCGGCTGATCGGCCATGTGCTGATCGACGCCATCGACGAGGCCGGCTATCTGCGCGCCGATCTGGCGCAGGTTGCCGCCCAGCTCGGCACGGGCGTTGCCGAGGTGGAGGCTGTGCTGGCGATCGTGCAGGCGTTCGAGCCGACGGGCGTCGGTGCGCGTTCGCTGGCGGAATGCCTGTCGCTGCAACTCATGGAGCGCGACCGTTTCGATCCCGCCATGCAGGTTCTGGTGCAGCACCTCGATCTGGTCGCCCGGCAGGATCGCGCCCAGTTGCGTCGCCTCTGCCGGGTGGACGAGGAGGATCTGGCGGGCATGCTCGCGGAGCTGCGCGCGCTCGACCCCAAGCCCGGCCTTGCCTTTGCGCCCTCCGATGCCGTGCAGACGGTGGTGCCGGATGTGCTGGTGCGCCCCACCGCCGATGGCGGCTTCCGCATCGAGCTGAACAGCGAGACGCTGCCGCGCGTGCTCGTGAACCGGGCCTATTACAGCACAGTGGTGCGTTCTACCCAGAATCCGGCCGAGCGCACCTATCTGTCGGATTGCCTGCAGACCGCGAACTGGCTGGTGAAGAGCCTCGACCAGCGCGCCAAGACGGTGCTGAAGGTGGCGACCGAGATCGTGCGCCAGCAGGATGCGTTCTTTCGCCGGGGCGTTGCCTACCTGCGTCCGCTGAACCTGAAGAGCGTGGCCGACGAGATCGGCATGCACGAGTCCACGGTCAGCCGGGTTACCGCCAACAAATATATGGCGACCACGCGCGGTATTCTGGAACTGAAATACTTCTTTACATCGGCGATTGCGGCTGCCGATGGCGGCGATGCACATTCGGCAGAAGCCGTGCGCCATCGTATTCGCCAGATGATCGATGCCGAAGATCCCGCAGCGGTGCTGTCGGACGACACCATCGTGCAGCGCCTGCGTGAGGCGGGCATTGACATCGCGCGCCGGACTGTCGCCAAATACCGCGAATCGATGCGCATTCCATCGTCGGTCGACCGGCGGCGCGAGAAGCGTGCTGCGGCCCGCGCCGGCTAGGCGAAGCGGAAGCGGACGGTCGCCGGCGCGGCTGGCGGCGGTGTCCGGGTCGGTTGGACCCGGGCTGGTTGGGTCCGGGTTGGTTGACTTGCGGGACGGTCGTTTCTATGAACGCCGTCGGCTTGCGGGCGAACGGCGCCCGGCAGGCAGCGGGATTATGAGTGCGGGCCGGGATGGTTGCGCTGCCACGGCCGCCCGAAAACGGGCCGGCAGACGGCGGGGCCTTCCGGGGCGCGGGATTTCCGGCGGGACGGAGAGGGGCGGGAGGCCCGGATTTGTCCTAACCGGTCGACAGGGCGCCCGAATGCGTCTTCAATCGCAAAAGGTCGCGGGCTTCGCACGAATGATCGTGCAGCCAGAGAGAGCGACCGGGTGCCGGGCCGGCAAATGCCCGGTGCCTCACGAACACGAAGAGTGAGCAGAGGTTCCCATGGCGTTGCGTGTTTCGGGAAAGAACATCGATATCGGTGATGCCCTGCGCGGCCGTATCGAGGACAAGGTGGCCGAGATCGTCGCCAAGTATTTTGACGGCGGTTACGAGGGTCACGTCACCGTGGAGCCTGAAGGCACAGCCTTCCGCACCGAGTGCTCGCTGCATCTCGATACCGGCGCGACCATCAAGACGACCGCGCTGGATCATGACGCTCACCAGAGCTTCGACGGTGCCGCCGATCGTCTTGAGCGTCGCCTGCGCCGCTACAAGAGCCGCCTGCGCAGCGGTCGCGTCGCCGAGGCGCGTCTTGCCTCCAACGAGGCCGCGGTTGCCGCCGCTGCCTTCGTGCTTGCCTCACCGGAGGAGCACGACGACGTTCCGGTCGATTACAGCCCGCTCGTGGTGGCCGAGACCGCAACCAAGGTCAAGACCATGACCGTCGGCATGGCGGTGCTCGAACTCGACCTCAGCGAAGCCCCGGTGGTGGTGTTCCGCAACGCGGCCCATGGCGGGATCAACGTGGTTTTCCGCCGGCCCGATGGCAATGTCGGCTGGGTGGACCCGGCTCTGGCCCCTGAAGCCGCCTGAAGGCGGCCTGCCGTGCCGTCCGCCTCCATCGGTGGCGGACATGCCGGCGCCGGAAGCTGTTTCAAGACGGCCGTCCCGGGGACGGGACGGCCGAATTCTGTTTGTGGCGGCGTCAGCCGTCCTGTCCGAAAGGCCCGCGGAGTGGGGTTCGCACACCACCCCGCCACGGCCGGTCCGCAAGGAGTATCCTGATGGATTTGAGCGATCTTCTGACCGTCGAAGCCATCCTGCCGTCGCTGAAGGTGAACAGCAAGAAGCAGGCGGTGCAGGAGCTCTCCGAGCGGGCGGCGGCGCTGACCGGCCTGCCGGCACGCGCGATTTTCGAGACCCTGCTGCAGCGCGAGCGCCTCGGTTCCACCGGTGTCGGCCACGGCGTGGCGATCCCCCATGGCAAGCTGCCGGGGCTGCCGCGCATTTTCGGCCTGTTCGCACGTCTCGACAAGGCGATCGATTTCGAGGCTCTCGACGAGGAGCCGGTGGATTTGATTTTCCTGCTGCTGGCGCCCGAGGGCGCGGGCGCCGATCACCTGAAGGCACTGGCGCGTATCGCCCGCGTGCTGCGCGATACCGGCACGGCTGCCAAGCTGCGCGCCACCACCGATCCGGCTGCGCTTTTTTCCCTGCTGACCCAGCCGGCGGCTTCCAACGCCGCCTGAGCGCAAGGCTGGTCCTCAAGGCCGGCCTTGAGGTCTCGGAGCGGGCCTGAATGACAAGCGGCAGCCGGCCGGCTGCCGCTTGTGGCATTTCAGAAGGGGTATCGGTCGGTGCGTGGCCGTCTCAGTGGACCGAGACTGTGACCATGTCATGCTCGGCCGCGTTGGCAACGGCGGCCTCGCGGCTGTCGGTCAGCAGGATTGGCGTGCCGTCTGCGCCGACAAGGGCCCACAGCTTCAGGCCGGGGCTGAGGCGCGGCGCCTGCGGAAACAGCCCCGGCACCTCGTCGGAGGTCAGCGGCCGCACATAGGTCAGGTGACCGGCGCCGATGCCGGCAAGAACTTCCGGGGCAATGACCGGGCGTTCAGGACGTTCGCGTGTGTTCATGACTTCAGCTCCCTTTGGTTCCCCCGCCCCGGCAGCTGATGCACTGGCCGCGATATGGGCGGAACCGGATGGGAGACCGGCGGAACACGGGCGCGCGGGGCCGGGCAAGGAACCCGCGCGGCAGTCCGTCAGTCTCCGGAGGCGATCTGAATCTTCCGCACGATGCGTTCGGGTTCGGGCCGGGCGAGATCGATGGACAGCAGGCCGTCCTTCAGTTCCGCGCCGAGGATATCGATGCCCTCCGCCAGCACGAACATGCGCTGGAACTGGCGGGCGGCAATGCCCCGGTGCAGGAAGTGGCGCTCCCTGTCGTCATCGACCTGACGCCCACGGATGACGAGCTGGTTTTCCTCGATCGTCACCGCGAGCTGGTCGCGGGTGAAGCCGGCGACGGCAAGCGTGATACGCAGCACATCCCCGGTGCGCCCCTCCGATGGCAGCCGCTCGATATTGTAGGGCGGATACCCATCGTTGGCAGCCTTGGAAACCCGGTCCAGAACCCGTTCGATTTCGTCGAACCCGAGCAGGAACGGACTGGAAAACGTCGGCAGGCGCGACATCGAAAGCCCTCGTCGATCCAAGCGGCCAGAACACTCGTTCATCATGCGGCATCCACTTCCCGCACGCGGCGCTGAAGCGGATTCGGACCCGCTGTTGCGGCATCCGGACGGTTCAGACCGATCCGTCTTGTCGAATATGGCGACGATGTTTCCTGCGTTCAAGGCAGCCGTTGCCGGATTGTTCGCACCTGCGAAAAAGCCCGCCGCGGCCGGGCCGGGCGGGCTTTTCCAGACAACGGGCCTTCTGCATCAGCCGCGCGCGGCGATCGCCTCCGCCAGTGCCAGCGTGCGGCGGGCGATATCGGCATGAAGGCGTTCCACCATCCGCCCATCGAGCGAGATGGCACCGCGGCTGCGGTTTTCCGGCTGGTCGAAAGCGGCGACGATGCGCCGGGCGTCCTCGACCTCGGCCGGATCGGGGGCGAAAATGCGGTTGGCCGGCTCGATCTGCTTGGGATGGATCAGCGTCTTGCCATCCATGCCCAGATCGCGGCCTTCAAGGCACTCGGCCTCGAACACGGCGGGGTCGTCGAAGGTGTTGCACACGCCGTCGATGACATCGAGGCCATAGGCACGCGCCGCGGCCACCGTATTGGAGAGCCAGGCCCGGAACGCCGGCCGCCCCGGCGTCAGACGGGCGCGGGTGACCCGGGCCAGATCGTTGGTGCCGATCACCAGGCAGCTCAGCTTGGGGCCAACTTCGCCCTCGCGGGCGATGGCGACCGTTTCCGGCCGCAGAACGGCGAGCGGGGTCTCGATCATCGCCCACAGGGCGGGCACCGCCGGCAGCCCCATCTTGTCGATGGTGCGGCCGGCCTCGATCACCTCGTCGTCGGTTTCCA
>DAIPYB010000013.1:0-17857 GCA_036782955.1 Pseudoxanthobacter sp.
CCTGCCGCTGGTTGGTGACGTTGAACTGCTCCTTCGCAGTGTTGAGCCATTCCTGCCCGGTCACGGCCTGCATGACGGAAGCCATGCCGACCATCGGATCGGACTGAACAGTGGTGCCTTTGCTGCCCATGGCTGCCTTCCTTCACGGGATGCGGAAACGGGGCGGGATGAAGCGGCAGGACTCGCGCAGCATGCCGAGTACGACCACATCATCGTCGGGGAGGGCTCGGCGCAGGAGGCCCTCGTATTCGAAGCCGAGGTGCGCATCGAAGCGCAGGGCATCGCGGTTCTTCCCCGCGACGAGCCCGGTGACGCGGCGCAGGCCGAGCTGCACGAACGGATAGGCAAAGCACTCGGCGATGAACGCCCGGTTCAGCCAGCGCCGCGTGCCGTCGGAGGCGATGTGAATGTTGCAGTCGCACTGCGAAAAGTTGTCGTAGACGGTCACGGCACAGGGCTGTCCGTCACGCAGAAGTGCGATTGCCTTCGCATCCGGGCGGAAGCGGAGGCCGATTTTCTGTTCAGCCCACGGGAGCAAATCCGGGTCAGACCTAATTGTTCTCATTGCGAAAATCTAAAATTGGCCAGCCGTCACAGCAATCACTGCTCTGCAGACTGGACAGATGCCTTCAGGGTCGCCCGCAGTGCATCCACTTCCTGTCGGAGTTTTTCGAACTCTCCGATGCGCACGGCGCGGTTTTTGCCGCGGTCGCCATTGAGAATTTCGACTTTCTCGCGGATGGCGCGCAGGTCGCGTTCCGTTGTGCCGGCCATGGATCATTCCTCTGCAAGCTGGGTGGCGGAAGCGCCGACCGAGATGGATGTGACGGTGCCCGTGCCGCGCACCTCAATTTCCCATGTCAGGGCGTGGAAGCCCGCCGGCAGCCGCCCGATGCTGTTCATGTCGCGGATCGTCGCCACCTCGACGCCATCGGCGATGACGCCGATTTCCATCTCGCTCTCTATGACCGGCAACGCGGGCTGCACATAGCCGGGGGCACCGATGAAGGCGTCGGAGATGGCGAGGGCGGGCAGCGCGTCGGCGCTGTCATCCATTTCGCCCTCGACGAGGATGGCGCCAAAGTTGACGAGCGCGGTAAGGACGTTCTTCTTCGAGCGCCAGACCATGCGTGTCGGCGGGGTGTCCGGCGCGTCCCACTGCAGGACGGACGTGCCGTCGTTGAGGAAGAACAGGGCGCCGGTCCCGATATCCGAGAACATGGCCTCGGCATAGGGGTGGGCGCGGGATATGAACGGCTGTGCGCCACTGATATCGATGATAACGGCGCCACGCTGGCGCACCTCGTCATCGTCGACATAATCATAGGCGGCGACATAGCGCATGCCATGCCGCCCGGAAACGAAGGTCTCCGGGCGCATGTCGTGCCACTGCTGCGGCGTGATGAGCGACTGGGTGACGATCTGGGCGCCATCCTGCGAGACCGTGACAAGGCCGTCGGTGGTCGGATAGGCAATGACAGGCCCGAGATCGACCACGCCCTGCGCATTGATGCAGGGATATGAAAGCTCCAGCCGCTCCATCGTCATGTTTTCCGGCGCGGTGCCGGTGACGATGTAGGGGTTGCCGGTGGTCATGACGACGACGGACGATCCGAACCCGGCCAGCGCAACGATGTCGTAATCGGTGGTCAGGCGGTATTTCTCGGGCCACGCGTGCGGGATGTATGGCTCGCAGAAGCACAGTTCCTTGCCGGCAAAGGCAGCCATCATGCCATTGGGCAGGGCAATGAGGCCGGCCAGTTCGTCCGGCGGAGGATCGTAGTAAAGCGACGGGATTGCCTCCTGGATGGCGTTGTTGCTCACGTCGTCACCCCATGTGACGGTGGCAGCCGAAAGCTCGGCGATGAAGTAAAGCTCGGTGGCGCCGGAGGTTGCTGTCTGCGAGCGATAGATGCGCATCCGGTTGATGCCGCGTCCGGCCGGCGGCGTATCGAAGCCACTCAGGGTGATGACCATATCGGCCGACCACAACACCTCGTCGCTGACTGGCGACGGCGCGCTTTCCTCATCGAATGCGGTCACCCAGGTGTAGGCGTAGAGGATGCTCTCCTGCGTGTCGGTATCGAGCGTTCCCGAAGGCGAGACGGAGGGCTTCGTCGCAGGCGACGCCAGCGCGAGCGGATAGACCACGGTACTGTCGCGCATCTTCGGCACGCCGTCGCCGGTGTAATAGAGGCGGTTGCCGGCGACCGGGGCAGGCACTGCATTGACCAGCGTTTCCCAGCCGATCCACGATCCCTCGAAGCGCATGATGGTCTTCACGGCTGCGGAGAAGGAATGGACCAGCTTCGGCTGGTTGAGCGGCGTCAGCGCGCCGTCGTTCAGACGGACGTTCATTGCGGTCTGCGCGTTGGCGGCGGGCAGCAGCCGGGAAATCAGCCGCGGGATTTCGCCAGAGAAGCCGGTAATCCGGAACATCGCGGTTTCCTCAGAGCGGCAGGATGCGGCGCGGGTCCATACCCATGTCGCTGGAGCGGATGTGGGCGTAATATTCGGTCAGCCGCGGCAGCCACATCTGCGCTGCCGGGCTGTTCGGAAAGCGGCGGATATAGAGCCAGACCCAGCTGATCTGGTCCTGCCCCGGCCAGCCGTTCGGTCCTGTCCATGCGGAGGTGTCCTGCACGGAGCCTGTGCCCAGCGTAGCTTCCTGGACAGCGGTAACGATGGACGGATCGTCGATGACGGCGGCTACGAACTCGCACATCTTCACAAGCTGGCCGTCGCGCTGGCCGTAAGGGTTTCCGCCGCGGGCGATGGAGATTTCCGCCAGCGCAACCAGCGGTCCCATGGCGTAGTTGTGATAGTGGGCTGCACGCGACAGGCGCTTCGTCTCGGCCGGGAGCGTGCCGCCCACGGCTTCCTCGCCGTCGCCATCCATGCCGTCGTCATTGCCCGACGGGTTCAGTTCGATGGTGATCTCGCCGGCATCCCCGGAATCTTCGATGGCGAGGTCGAGCGCTGTCAGGCCCCATTCGATCAGGTCTTCGCGTCCGGTGATCAGGCCGACGGTGGCGCAGGCCTGCCCGGAGAAGTAGCGATGGTTGTTGATGTAGTAGGTGCTGGTGCCGGCCTCGGCTTCGGCCTTCTTGGACTCCATCCACGCCTTCAGCCGGTCGGCTAGATACGCGAAGCTGCTTTCGATGGTGGCGCGTTCGGCTGCCGTGCCGATGCCGAAGCGGGAGGCAAGCAGATAAGCCGTGGCACAGCCGGTGAGGTAGCGCTGGATTTGCGTGCTGCCGGTATCGTTGAGCGTGCCGGTGAGCACCCCGCCGGCCGCGTGATCGTGGAGCCAGCGGAACGCCTGCACCGCGGCGCCGGGGTTGCCGGGGGCGATGGCGCTGTCGATGACGCGCACGGTCTCGATCTTCATGCGTCGCAGCGGCAGTACCTGCCGGAGATATTCGGCATAGCTGACCGGATCGATCACATCGCGGCCGGGATTGTTGGGGTCGGAGGGGCCGTACATCGACGGCGGCGTCAGATCGACGGTGATGTCTTCCGGCCACGCGGATGCGATGCTGATGGAAGGCGGGCTCCACGCAAAGCGGTGGATGCGATAGGGCCGCTCACTGAAGCCGTTCTGCGCCAGCCACAGGGTGCGCTTGCCCGAGACCGGCGCGGTGTCGGTCGAATAGAAGGCCATGGTGCGCATGGCGCCGGTGCCCGGCAGCGATCCGTCAGCGCTGTTGAGAATGCGCACCGCCGGGTCGCCGGCGGGGATAAAGCCGGCCACGTTGAGCACTTCATAATAGTTGTCGAGCGTCGTATCGAACGCCACCGCCACTTTGCCCGCGGACCAGTCGGCGGCCATGCGCACAATGGAGCGCGGCGGGGCCGGCGGCCGCCGCACAGAGGCGACCACCGATCCGCCCACAGCGACCTCGATGCCGGGACGAGCGCCGCCCAGCAGGCGCAGTTCGCATGTGCTCCACGTCATGGTGGCGAGCATGGGATTGTCGACGGAACCGGCCGTGCCGTCTTCCGCCTCGATGACCACGGCGCCCATGCCCTGCGCCCCGATGGGCGGCTTCAGGACGGCGGTTTCGGCATCTCGCACGCCGGTGGTTGCCGGGGTGTCCACGGCAAGGCCAAGGATCGGTGGCGACAGGCGAAGCTGCACGGTGCCGGGGCCGGTGAACTGGATATAAGGCGAGAGCGTTGCAGCGCCCTCCGGCACGGTGAAGGTGACGGTGGTAGCCTCGTCGCTGCGCAGGTTCACGTAGCTGGCCGATCCGACCAGAGAGCCGCCGGCATTGCGGGCACCGAGATAGAGGCGCAGGTCCGCCCCTTCGAAGGTGGAAAGGATGATCGCGTTGAGGGTCAGGCCCCAGTAAGTTCCGGCCTGCGCCGCGATGGGCGGAAACCGGAGCTGGCACGTTCCGGCCGTCGACCGGGTGAAGCTCAGGTCAATCAGCTCGCCGCCGGTGCCGAACTGCCAGAGCGCCAGCACCTGCGACGTGGTGTCGGATACCAGATCCCATCCGGTCGGAAGTTGCCCGAGAGGTGCGCCACCAGCGATATAACCGACAGCTGCTCCATTGATGATGTTCCATGGCAGCACGTTGTTGCTGATAACGATGGAGTTCTCAGGTGTCGTGACGATGGGCGAGGTGGGCGGCCCCTCTTCAAGCTGCGGCAGGGCGATCCGGAACACGATCTCGGTCACCTGTCCGGGCGGGCACATGACCTGCAACGAGGCATCGACGATGGCCGTGTTCTCGGGCATGACCATCGTCAGGGCGACGCGGCTCCACGACAGCGGAAGCTCGGTGTAGACCTGCGCCAGCAGTCCGCGGGAGGCGTCGCGCGGGGTCAGATAGAGGCGGAACTGCTTGGTGTTGGATTGCGTCACCTGCGCATTGACGGAGCCGGACCACAGCTTACCGGCCTCTGTCCCCACTTCCGCCGGACTGAAATAGACGCGCGCATAGACAGGATTGTCGGTCTCGGCCGCAGCGGAGTGATCGACGATGCCGCGGAAGGTGATCTCGTTGTAGTCGCCGCGGTCGACGATGGAGACGACCTCGAAGGTGTTGAACTTGTTCTTGTCGATGCGCCAGCCGTCCGGCAGCGAGGCTCCGGCCATGTAGGTGCCTTCAAACGCTCCCTCGGCCGCTGAATTGGGGAAGCGATTATGGGAAGAAGGCTCCACGACAAGTCCACGCCCGGCCGTGAGGCGCGCCTCATTCTCCGCGAAAGTCTGCAGGTTGCCGTCAGCGGCCACGGAAGCGGCACTGGTATCGCGGGCGAAGTCGAGCACCGTGCTGTTCCCGACGATCTCGCCATTGCGCTTCGCGTACATGGATTACTCCACAAAATTGACTTCGAGGGTCACGCTGGCGAAGGCCACGGCAGGATCGGTATCGCCGTCCAGCGGGTCATCGGGATCTTCAACCGGGTCTGTTCCGGGGTCCGGATCGGGGCCGGGATCAAGATCGACCACGCCGCCGTCGCTGGTGTTGGGTCCATCAAGGACGCAGCGACCGGTATCGTCTTCGATGGTCGCCAGCACCGGCCTGGAGAGAACGACAGTGAATTCTTCGCCGGCCTGCGCAGCCACCGGGTCTCGGATCGGTACAACGATCTGCTTCACCGTCTCGCCCGGCCTGAAGACCAGCGTGCCGTCCACCGGGGTGAAGTCGTCTGGCTGGGTAGCGGTCCCGGCGACGGTGACGTAGCCGACCTGCACTGTGCGCGCTGTGGGAACCGAGAGGGTGACTGTGAAGACGGCGGTACGGCTCATGGACAGGCCTCACGCGATCTTGTCGGCGTAGAAGAAGCTGCCCGTTTCGCACTTCTGCGATCAATGCCGCGGTCCGAAGGCGGAATGCTGAAGCCGGACAGCGTCACGTCAATTCCGGCCTCCCACAGCAGTTCATTGCTGGCCGGCGCCGGCGGCGACTCTTCGTCCAGCACGGTGACGAAGGTGTAGGTGTAGAGGATGGTCGCGTAGTCATCCCCATCGACCGGCTCGCTGCCAGTGGCGGTGAGCGCTCCGGCGGGCGCCTTCAGCGCGAGGGGATAGACCGTGTCGCCAGTCAGCATGACCTTTGGAACGGTGTCGCCGGTGATGTAGAGGCGCTCTGAGGCGACCGGGCCGGGCGTCGTGCTCACACGGTGCTGCCAGGTCATCCAGGTTCCGGCGTGAAAGCAGACGGAACGGGTTCCGTCGGGAACGGAGGCAACCGGCAGAGGCTGGCCGATGGGCGTGAGTGCGCCATCGTCGAGGTGTACATGGCGCGCGGTCTGGGCCGCAGCGTCCGGCAGCAGGCGCGGGATTACCCGAGGAACCTCACCCGTGAAGGCTGAAATCCGGATTGCCATGGCGCGCCCTCCTTCCTCAGAACATCCGCGGCCGCGTGCGAACGGCTGCCCGCTGCTGTCCCTTGAGATTGGCGGCGAAATTGCGGTCCAGAGCGTCGGAGAACTCCGCCCGCTTGATTGCGGCAAGCTCCGGGCTGGTCCACGTCTGTCCCGGCAGCATCAGGATGTGCGCGAGCGCTCCGGCGGCGATCTCACGGGCGAAGCCGGTGAACAGGAAATCAGGCAGTTCATCGGCCGCAATGTCCGGCGCGAGGATCATGCTGATGCGGAACTCTCCGGCGCCCGGCGGCACAAGATGCAGAGTGCCCGGCACCACCTGCGTGATCCACTGCGGCTGGCCGGTGTCGGCCGGCCGCCATACATCCGCGAACCGGGCCGGCTCAAGGATGGCGTCGTTGAACCATGCCCGCTCGATTTCGAACAGACTGGCACCGGCCGGCACGACAACCACGTCGATGGGCTGCCCATCGGTGGGGAATGTATCCACCGCGCGCCACAGGCGGGTGCGCTTGCAGAACTCCGTTGCCGCGATGCGCAGGCACTGCTCGGCCAGCGGATCGGGGCAGGCGGGTGCAAAGGGCAGCACGAAGGGGAAGAAGGCCTCCAGCGCGGTCATCACACCGCCGTCTCATTCTGCGGGGTGACGTTCGGGTTCGCGACGGCTTCGACCTGCACCTTCAGGCCGAGCGCATTGGCGAATTGCTGGTAATGCGCAGCCGCCCGCTGGGCGTTGCCGGCATACTGGCTGTCCTTCATATAGGCCCGGTAGAGCACATAATCGAGGATGACGTTCGCGTAGATGTCGTCGATATCGAGCGCGATGGCGTAGAGGGCGATGTTCTCGGGATCGACCTGCGTCGCGATCTGGGCAGGGGTCGCGGACACGACAGCTTCGATGAAGCCCGTACCGTCGTTCCCCGGAAAAACATAGAAGCTCTTCGGATCGGCCTGATCGAAAACGACGTGTTTCACGATTTTCGACGGCAGGGTCACAGTCGGATCGTGCCAGTCCGGATGCTGGGTATCGAGCACCTCGCGGGGCACCATGCGGATGGCACGCAGGCCCTGTCGCTGCTGCGCGTCCCCGGTCTTCAGGTTGCGGGTGACGCGCAGCAGCGACAGATAGGCGACCGGAAGCGACTGATAAGTCCCGGCCTCCATGCTGAGCACGACGGTCTTGGAATGGGCAGTCGGCTTCTGCAGCACGATCTCGCGCAGGGCGTCGTTGATCCAGAGGCGCAGTTCGCCGAGCGGCCAGCGCACGGACGTTTCGTCCTGTACGATGCGCCGGGCACGATCCATGATCTCGCTGGCAAGGATGGTCATCAGATCGCCCCCGCGGCTTTGAGTTCGTCAGCGATCTTCTGCGCCGACCACTTGTGGTGCGGTTTCCGGCCGAAGTGCTTCAGGTACTCGATGGCGAGCGCGTCGCGGTTCAGCGCTTCAGCCGGATCGTCAGCGGCGCCGGTGTCCGCTTTGTCATCATCGACAGGCTGCGCATCCGCTTCATTGGCTTCATCGTCGGAGGTAATGGCACCGCCCGCCGGCAGGACAGCGGCGGGCGGTGCCTCGTCCACGGCGGGAGCCACCGGCGCCGTGGAAGCGCGGAGAAGGCGGTAGCCCTCGGGAATGGAGAGGAAGCGGTCGATGTGATCCTCGTCGGCCACATCGGCGACGTGGCGGCCATCGGTATCGGGCGCGAAGTGGTATTCCGTGCCACCGAGGCTGACACGGGAGCCGCCGGAGCGGCGAAGAAGGCACTCGATCTTCATGGCGTGGCTCCATCGCCGGAACCGGCCGGGCAAACCCGGCAGGGCCGGGCTTACTGCACGAACGAGAGGATGACGTGGATCTTCTTGGTGGCCGCGCCGGTGACGGCTGCCGAGAACTGCACGCCGATGCCCTTGTCGGCGTCACCGGCATCCACCAGCAGCGCGTCGATCTTGTTCAGGCGGCCGATGGTGCCATCGAGGGCAGCAGCGGCGATGAACTCGTTGCCGACGGTGCGGGTGTCATCCGTCGATCCGAAGGTGCCGGACATGAAGCCGACCTTGGCGGTCACGGCACCGAACGCACCTTCGGCGACAACGGACGCATCCACCACGCGGGCATAGGCGGGCAGAGCGCCGATCTCGATGATATCCGTCGCCGCGACATTGGCGGACACCACATAAGTGAAGCGCGCGGTGTGCGTGGAATTCGCGGTCTGCGGGCGGGGCAGCATCTGTGCTCCGGATGCCCAGGGGGACTGTTTGATGGCCATGACGAAAATCCAGCGAGGGGAGAAAGGGGCAGGCCGGCCCGAAGGCCGGCCAACTTCGCTCAGGCTCAGGCCTGTTCGGGCGACTTGGCGGCGGTGTCGAGCGCAAGCACGCCGAAGTCCTTGCCGTTGAAGCGGGTCTTCTTCACGCCAAGGATGGTGCCGGCCGCGACGACGGGCTCGTTGCCGAAATCGTCAACCTCCTCCTTCCACGAGAAGGAGCCGCCGCCGGACGAACCATAGGCGACGATGCCAGCCTGACGGCCGAGCACCAGAGCGCGGGCCGCCTTCACGTTGCTGCCGGCACCGTAGTCGGCGAAGCGGACCACGCTCTCGTGGCTGTGCAGCACGATGTTGTTGATCATGCCCAGCCCGCCCTTGAAGATCGGGTTGTTGCGGCCCTCGGCGCCTACGGCGGCCTTCTGGATGTCGAGCCAGCCGGCGGCATCGGCGGTGCGCAGGTCATATTCCTGGAAGGGGGACATCAGGCAGACGTAGCGCGGCTCACCCTCGATGGAGACCGGCACCATGGATACCTGCTTCGGGTCCATGGCCTTCATCATGCGCGTGGCCGTGGCGGCACGTTCGATCAGCGTGCGGCTCATCTTGTCGGCGGCGGTCATGGTGGCTTTGGAGGTCGCCGAGCCGCCGAACAGGATGTGCCCGGCATCCGGCGCCTGAATGGGGTTGCCGGCATGGCCGGTCCAGTCGGTATCTTCGAGGTAGTCCTCGTTGATGCCGCGCGCGCCTGACAGGTACACGAAGAACAGCTCGTCGATGTACTGCGACCAGTAGTCGGACAGGCGGTCCTTGGCGACGGTTCGCAGGTCATGGATTGTGCGCTTGCGGCTCATCTTGCCGCCGGCCGACACCGACTTGCGGGTCTGGTCGATCTTCACCTCGTCGGTGTAGAACTTGAGGTTCTCTTCCTTGCCCTTCAGGCGGGCATCGCCGACCGTCGGCTTGCCGCGAAGCTGAATGGACAGGTCGAAGGACACCAGATCGCCGGCGTCCGATTCCAGGTCGGTCTTGCGCTGGATGATGGAATTGTCGCTGGTGCCGATGAACTTCTTGGAGAAGTAGCTCTTCTTGATCTGGTCGACAGCGAGGCCCGCGGCCCACTTCTTGATCGCTCGCGGGTCAGTGCCGAAGCCCTGAATGATGGTCTGGGACATGGTGTGCCTCTAATGGGGAGCATTCGTTCCCGCATCAGACACATCCAGCGCCATCAGCTTTTCGGAACATAGACGAGATTTTTTCGAAAGTGAATAGGAAGCCTATTGCTTCCGGTCCGTTTCCGGCGGGTCTTTTACCCGTTCGATGACGTCATCGTCGCCAGCTTCGACCATCAGTCGGGCAAAGGAACGACCAGACTTGTGAACGAGGCGGATCGTCGCCCCGTTGATGTTGATGCCTTCGCCTGACCGCAGGTCGAGAACAAGACGTGCCATGATGAGAACCTCTCAGCTTGCGAAATAGGCCTGACGATCAGCATCGCTCATGCGCGCGATGGCATCCTCGAACGCGATGGGATCGTTGTCGGCGAGCCGGTCGAGCGCCGAGAAGCGATTGTCTTCGGTTCCGGTGATGGCCGCCGCCGGGATCGTGGCCAGCGTCGGAGGCACATCGCGTCGCGGCTTCTCGGTCTTCTCGGTCTTCTCGGTCTTCTCCGGGACGGTCGCCGACTGCGCCTTCTGCGTGGCAGACTGCGTGATGCCGAAGGCTTCGCTGAAGAGGGTGAATGCCTTCTGAAGCTGGGCGCGGTCAGAGAGGCCGGCACTGGCTTTATCGCCGGTCACCGCGCGGACCGCCTGATCGAACGCCGCCCAGGTCAGGTGGTTCTTCGCCACGATCTGATTATCGCGCACGAAGTCCTCGACGGAGCGCTGCCACGAGGCCGCCGCCATTTCCTCGGCGATGCTGGCGCGCTCGATGCGCAGGCGGGCCTGCATCGCTTCGTCGTCCAGCTTGGCAAGCTCGGCACGCATGGCCTTGGCGTCGAGATCGCCAAGCTCGTAGCGGTCATAGATCGCATCGCGTTCGGCGGGGATCGCCTGCAGGCGGGCATTCGCATCGCTCACGTCCGGACGCTGCAGGAGCGGGGCATTCTGCTGGCTGTCATCGGCATCCGCGCCGCTGGGTTCGGCCTCGTCAGGCTGCTCGCTCTCGGTATCTGACGCCTTCGGCTGCTCGCCCGTGCCTTCATCCTTGGACCCGGCTTCCGGCGTCTCGGCTGCTTCCTCGCCCGGTGCATCGTCGGACTGCTTCAGGGCCTCGATCTCTTCCTCGGTTAGGAAGGTGGCGATATCGGCATCGGTCGGGCTGGTGTCCGGGATGGCCGCGGTGTCGGTCTTGTCGGTCATGATGGTGGCCTCACATTGCGAGTTCGGATCAGAAGCTATCGGCCGTCGGCCAGTTCTGAGTCTTTGTCGGTTCGATGGGTTCGGCGCCGATGAACTCCCCGCGAAACGCCAGATAGTTGATGGCGTCCACATGGCTGTCGAAGTGCGCCGGGTTCTCCGCGATGCGCGCCAGCTTGACGGCGAGCATCACGGTTGCCACGCCTGCCGGCGTGATCTGCGTTCCGAGCAGGGTGGCGACCTGAGAAGCACGGTCGAACGACTGCTCCACTCCGCCATAAGACTTGCCGCGCTCGGCCAGAATTTCGGATGCCGTCTTGAGGAAATCGCGGTGATCCATTGTGGTCCTCACATGGGTTGCCGCTGTGCGGGCGCCTGCGGCGGCGTCGGCTGTTGGGAATCGGGTTGCTGCTGCGCCTGCATCTCCTGCTGCGCCTGCGCGAACACGGCATCGTTCGCCTCGCGGGCTTCGCGGTCGCTGCGGGAGACGAATTCGCCCTCGTGCAGTAGTCGGTCGGCGACAGGCACCGCAGGCGGGGCGGAAAGCATCAGCATGGCGGCCTCAAGTGCGGCCTTCTGCGCGGCGACGTTTGAGCCGGCGAGAGAGGCCAGTACCGCACGGGCATCGGCCTGCGTCTTTGCTGCGGCGGCGGACTTCTGCTCGGCCGATGCCTGTTTCTCGGCAATCTGGGCCTGCATCAACGCCTTCTGCATTGCTGCCTGTTCGGCCTGCGCCTGCGCGGCAGCGACCTGCTCGGGCGACGGCTCTTCGGCATCGGGATCGCTCATGCCGGTGGCCTTGCGGATGCGCGCCACAAGCTCGTCGCGGAACGGCACGTCCATGCTCTCGACGATCAGGTCCATCATGACGAGGGCAAGCTGCGGCGCGCCGGGGGCGAGCTTGTCAAACATCTCCAGAAGCTGGTCAACCTGCGCCGCACGCACGGTCGCCCGCCAGTCCTGTTCGGAGATGATGAAATCGGCCTTGGTGCGGGTGATGTCGTTCTCGGGCAGGCCGTCGTTGATGGTGATGTAGGTTGGCGTGCCGCGGGCGTTCGTGATGCGGAACTGCTTGACCTCGGTGAAATACTGCTCCACCAGCGAGAGCGACTTCTCGCCGTGCACCTGATTGGCGAAGCGCAGGTTGTCGAACACACCTGCGGTGGCGAGCGATCCCTGCTCCTGCCGGGCCTGAATGGCAATGCCGCTCTTGGCGTTGGTGGTCCGGCCCATCAGCTCGTCGGTCACGCCCGACTGGCTCTGGATCATCTGGATGGAGCGGGACATCAACTCCAAATGCGCCGGCGCAAGTTCCCGGTCGGCGCTGAGGACGAGTTCCTTGCCGGCCTTCTTGACGAGGATAGCGTTCGGACGGCTCACCTCTTCGGCGAATTCGTCGAGATCATCGACCGCACCTTCGTCCATCACCACCTTGTTGCTGGAAAGGATGGCGAGGGCCTTGGAGGCGCGTTTGTTGATGTCGTCCTGCATGCCGCGCATGCCGCGGATCATGCCGTAAGGCAGGCCGTCGCGGTCCCGGCGGAAGCACCACACGGGCGTGAAGGGGAAGCGATTGTGCCGGTATGGGCTCTCGCTGACATAGAGCAGGCCGCCCACGGTGGCGATGGCCACGTGCATGCGCATCATGGTGCGCTCGGACAGGACGGACTGCCCAGCCTCCAGCGCGGCGGCGTGGCCGGCGGAATGCGGGTCGAACACCTCGCCGGCGAAGTCACCGCCGCGCATGCGCTCTCGCACAACCGGCTTGCGGAACCACACCTCGATCAGGCGCACGCGGCGCCGGCGGTGCCGGTTGACACTGGTCTCGGTGGTGAACTCCAGTCGCTCACCGGCATCTGCCGCCTCGTCGCCGTGATCGTCGTCGAGGACGATCTGGTCGCTATCGACGGCATCGGCCTCGATCACGCCGCGCCGGTCGGGGAACATGGCAAGGGCGATATCGAGGTCCACCCATTTCGAGCGGATGACATAACGGCAGTCGGACAGATCCTTCTCGGTGCAGGCGCTGTCCCAAAGCATGTTGCGCCAGCTCTCATAGCGGTCATAGACCGGCTCGCCGTCGTCATCGTCCTGCACGCCGCATTCCAGCCAGCCGATGCCGACCTTCACCGCGTCCTCGAAAGCGCGGCTCTTGTGGTAGGGCGAGCGGTTCACGTCGCTGAGGTACTTCAGCAGTTCCGTCTTGCGCTCGGCCGCCTTGCCGTCATCCTTGCGCCGTGGCAGCACGCGGAAATCGCTGCGGCCGCGTTTCTCGCTGCCGATCACCCAGTTAATGGTGGACGAGATGACGTTGTAGACGATGGGCTCCTGCCCGCGCTCACGCAGCGTCCTTGCATCCTCTTCGGACCACTGGATGTTGTCATAGAAGTCTGCATCGACAGCCATCTCGTGGCGGTTCTGGCCCTGCCGGTCGAGTTCCCGGCGGTGGAAGGACATGAGGCGCGCGTGCAGGTCGATGGCTTCCGGGGTGTCCAGATCGCTCGCCTTGCGGGCCGGTCCGGGCTGCGGGCCTTCCGGCAGTCGATCCACCGGCGTGGTGTTGCGCCTGATGCGGACGTTGCCGATCGGTGAGCGGGTGTCGTCGTCAAACATTCTCGACCACCTCGTCGTGATGCTGGCGGCCGTTGGCCTCGGTGCGGATGACGTCTGCGACCACGCGAGCTTCGGTCGGCTTGGGCGGCATCAGCACCAGATCGCCGATGTGGTCGCGGATGATCGACATGACGCGGATGCAGTCGGTGGCGTTGTGCGGGTTGAGGCCCAGCGACGCGGCGAACCGGATGCAGGTATGGGCCGCCTGCCGAGGATCGCCGATATCCTCCGACCAGACCCATGTGCGGGTGAGCGGCACGATGCAGGGGATGGCGCCCTCACGGCCCAGCAGGGTAGTGCGCACCAGCACAAGGGCTGGTGTGCGCTGCTTGGTGCCGAGCCACGTCAGGAAGGCGGTGATGTCGCCATGCTGCTGGCGGCGGTGCCAGATTGTGAGGTCGAGGATAGGCTTGTCCATGGTGTGTCAGTCCTCGCTCAGTGCGCTGCTGACGCGCGCGTGCAGCACCATCACGGACGCGGCGATGTCGTTGCGATATCCGCCGGACTCGGTCCACTCCGTGATTGTGGCTCGATTGGCGTTGACCGCAGCAATTGCTGCGGCTGCGATCTCGCCGCGTTCCGCTCGGGCCAGAAGATCCTGCAGCATTTCCACGACGCATCTGACCGGCGCTCCGGAAACTACCGGTTCCTCTCCGTGGAGAGAGACAATCTTGCTCATACCGTCATGCCTCCTGCACGGCTGCGCTTCGGCCTCTGGCCGGCGCGCACGGCGGGCTCGCTCCAGCCCTGCGCGAACTGGCGGATGGCGTCAGCGGCCTCGGAATGGATGTCGTGAAGGGGCTCGTCCATCCAGCCGCCAACGCGCTCGTTCCACCTTTTGCGGTACATGGCGAGGTGCTCCAGCCCGGCCTTGCAGTGCGTTTCGTCGAACCAGCACTGGCCAAAAATGTCGCGCACCTGCTGGATGCCGTGAAGCACCTCGGAGACGCGCGGCACGATCTCAAAGCGCCAGCCTGGCGCGAGGGTTTGCAGCATCTCAAGCGGGGAGGCAACAACGGTGCCCTGCTGGCGCTTGTGCTGCGCATCGTGCGGCAGGAAGTGCCTGCCCCAGACGAACCCAAGTCCTTGCATGAGCGAGATGAAGTAGCTGTAGGGTTCGCCCCACGCTTCTTCAAAGCGCACGAACCGATGCTCTGCGCCGATCTTCTGGTGGAACCAGACGGCCGTGCCGTCGTTTGCGCCGATGTCCCAAAAAGTATTGACAGGCACGCCATCAGCAACGGGGATCGTGGTGATGCGCTTCTCGCGCCTGGCGCGCGCCAGTTGCTGGGCGTAGTAGGTGCCCTCGGTGCTGACCTGAAAGGCTTCATCCGGCGTGGAGGGGTATTCCTGCCACATCTTTTCCGGGTCGCCGGAGAAGTCTGCATCGCGGGTGGCGACATACCATGCGCGCTGAGCAAGCCCGATCCGGATGCCCATCTTCGCCTCGATCTCGGCGAAGTAGGCATGATCCTTCGGCGTGATGACGATGCCTTCGGGCGGCAGCACATATTCCAGTGCCGCCCACCAGGGGGAGAAGTGAAAGCGATAATCGCGCGGCGACAGCGGCTTTCCCGACTGGGCGAGGGCCTGCGCTTTGACGCACATCTTGTAGAATTCGCCGGATTGGCCTTCGGCGGTGCTCTCGATGATGGCGATGCCGTCGAGCGGCACGGCCGGAAGGGAGCCAGTCACCACTTCGACGGCTTTGTCCGGAAACTTTGCGCCGATCTTGCCGAACTCAGAAACGTGCAGCCGATGGATGGTGCCGGAGCGCATCGATGTGGCGACGCGGATGCTGCTGTTGTTGTGACCGAAAAGCAGCTCGCTGGCGCTGTCGCGGGCCAGCGGCATGGTATCGCGCAGGGCGTCGGGAAGGCGGTCGTAGGCGAATTTCACCTTGTCGCGGAAGATCGCCTCGGCCGCCTCGCGGTCCTGAGCGATGATGCCGCAGCGCTGGTCCGGATTGAAAAGGGCGTGGTCGAGCCAGAGGACTGAGACCAGCGTGGTGTTGTGCGAGCAGAAGCCTTCGGCGATATACGTTCCTGTCGATGTCTGAAGGTCGATCATCATCTGATCGCCAAGCTCTTCGATCGCAGTCACGGTCGCCCAGCCGACATCGCCATTGCGCTTGCCCGGCAGCTCGCGGCCTTCCCACCAGGGCTTGCCAATGAAGCGCGTTGGGCGCGTCTGTCCGATGAGCCTGAACACTTCATCCATGCGGCTGAACACGATTTTCGGAACTGGCGCCTTTCCGAACTTGCTCGGGCGCTCGCCTTTGTCATCCTCGAACCGGAACGAATAGCCGCGATCCTGCGCATAGCGCGTCATGCGGTCAGTGATGGCTCCGGGGCGCTGCGCGACGCACAGATTGACGCCAGGACGATTGCCATTGGACAATGAACCCTCGCCATCGATCAGGCCACCGAACCACCCGTCTTCGTAGCCCGCGTCATCCCATGGTTTAGTCACCCAGCGCACGCGCGTTCCAACATCGATCTTGCCGACGACGGCGTTGCCCGTACCGTCGATGCTCCGCCAGCGCGCGTCGGTCGCAACCTTGCGCGTCAGCCATGGATGCTGCGCTGTGCAGACAACAGAGCGACCATCGTCAAACGAAATGCGATAGGCTTTGCGATAGACCTTCGCCGATCCTTCGATACGAGCCGTGCGCATCTTGCGCGCCAATCCTCGCCCGCCCGGAACGTGCTCATCGAGCGCAACGACTTCGTCACCTTCGACGAGAGAATCGATACGAACCCATCGCAGATCGGCCGTGAGGACGCGAGTTGACGGGTCCAAGCAGAAGCCCAATTGCCGCGCTTTGAGGATTATATTCCGATGCCAGAGCGACGCCATGAGCCTGCGTTGATGGCGGTTCGGGATGAAGGGCACGGTGGTGCCGTCGCCTGCATCGCTCTTGACCATGATCTTGTAAAGCTGCCCGGAGCACACGCGCCACATGGGATCGCGCAGGCAGCGTGCCATCTCGGATGGAGAGGATGGCACGAAGTCGAGCGGCACGGGGGTGGGCAGGTCGGTCATGATCCGGCGTCAGCCTCCTGTCGCGCCTTTAGAGCGGACGAAAGCGATGGCGTCATCATGCGAGGCGCTGTCGTGGAGGTAGATGTTCCGTGTGATAATGGGCCGGCGGAATGTCTTGGTGGAGACAGACACGAGGCGATAGGCGCCATCCCGTTGCGGGGCAGAGCCGCCGGCCTCGATGACGAGAAATGTGCCGTCGAGCGGCCCTCCGACGTAGGGCACGCTGACGGTCTCGATGGCCTCGGCAATAGCGCGGTGAGCGATCATCGGGCGATGACCTGCTCGCCGGCGGCCGTGATGGTGTAGAAGCCGGGCCAGTCATCGACGGATACCTGAGCGACGAGGCCACGAGCGACGAGGGCGCGGAGATATCCTCTCATGACGACCGGCCGGAAGCCGGCTTTCGTGACGATGGAGTGGATATCGCTGGGCGTGTCAGTGATCACACGCAATACGGTCAGCCATTCGGGCTTCAGCGGATCCTGCTCGCCGACGTCGCGCAGCGCGGCCCTTCCGGCGTCGGTGATATCGATGACGATCCCCTCATCAGTGGAGGAAATCTCAATCATCCCGGCCCTTTCGGCCGCTCTGATAGTGAGGATGCCGTGGCCGCCGCCGTCTTTTGCGAGAGCGTAGTAGATGTCATTGGGCCGACCGGTCTTGATCGGACCGACATCGGCGAGACGGGAAAGCAGGCGTCTGCGAGCTGTGGAAATCATTCGGATGGCTCCGGGTATCGGGCGCGAGTCTGTGCCGCGTCGAACACCGCCGCGGAAAAAGAAAGGTCGGAGCGCACGCCCCACACGCATTTACCGCAGCTGTCGACTCCGACAGGCTCCGCGACGGCTTTGACCTTCCGTCCGCGTCGCGCCCAGAAATCCTCGATTATCGCCGCGTCGCGCATCGCCTGCGCGCGCGATGAGACGCTGCTGTCGCGCGCCTCTCGGCCGGCGTAAGGGACAGGGTGCTTGCTCATTCCTCGTCCTCCGGCGGTGTCTGCACCACGGGCAGGGCACGGCCCTGAATTTCACGCACCAGCACCTGCAACGGGTTCTCGGCATCGCCCTTGAGGGTCAGCTTGTCGTTCAGAAGCCCGAGGTGCCGGGCGATCTTGTCGAGAGCGGCGTTCTTGTCCCAGAGCTTGATCTCGGCCACATGCTCCACCTCGCCTTCGCCAAGGTTGCGGGTCGAGACTTTGACCGACTGGATGGCCGCTGCCGTCCTCGCATCCCAC
>DAIPYB010000014.1:0-17524 GCA_036782955.1 Pseudoxanthobacter sp.
CAACGTGGCATTTGACCTGCGGTTCCTTAAGCTGAAAGAGGCGGCCACCGGCGTCGTTTTCAGCCAGCCGGTGCTGGATACCCTGCTGCTCGCTTCCGTGGTGCATCCCAATGCGGAAGGTCAGAGCCTTGAGGCCATCGCAGCGCGGCTGGGCGTCTCCGTTTCGGACCGTCACCGGGCGCTGGGTGACGCGATGGTTTGTGCGCAGGTGTTCGTGAAGCTCGTTCCCTTGTTGCGCCAGCAGGGCATTCGCACGCTGGGCGAGGCACTGGCGGCTTCCGAAGACTCCTATTACGCCCGGCTGCGCTATTGAGGGAACTGCATCCGGCGGCGCGGTCGCCGCCGGCTATGCCATCTTCTCAGATCAGCAAATCGTCGGTCACGGTGTTGGGGACGACCTTGACGAGCATGTCGTTATAGTCGAAGTCGCTGCCCTGAGCGGCGGTCAGATCCTCGAATCCGAAGCTGTTTTCGCCAAATGTGCGCAGATATTCATTACCATCGGCGTTGTTGTTGCCGAAGATCATGATCTCCCCGCTCTCCGTGATCAGAACGGGAGCGTAGTAGCCCGTGGCGCCGGTAACGGTCCATTGCGACACATCGGAGAAATCGCCACCGCCGAGCGACTTCTCATAGCCATTGTTGAGCTCATCCTTCACGGCCTCGCGGAAGGCATCGCTGTTGGCGGCAACCTCGTCGCCGACGGAAATGGCACCCGTTGCCGGGTTGAAGTTGACGCGGACGAAGCTCAGCGTATTGGTGTTGGCCGCGCTGCCGGCGACTTCCACCGTTACCTGCTCTCCTTCGGTCAGGTAAACAAGCGGCAGGTCATACATGCGCTGCACGGCGGCCGATTGTGCGATTGCCGACAGGTTGTTATCGACCTCGGCCGACAACACGATACCGCCGACATCGATATTGGCAGTGCCATCGTCATTGAGCGTCATTGCCGCGGCGGAATCGGTGACGATCGTGCCATTCCTGTCCTGAACGGCGAAGTGGAGCTGCTGGCCCACCTGCAGGAAAACCGACTGCTGCGCATCGATGATAGTATCGCCGCTGTCACTGGCAACCGCGCCCACGGAAGCAAGTACCGCATCCTCGATGGAACTCACGGCGGTGCCATCGGACGAGACGAGATTGCCATCGGCGTCAGTGGCATAGAGCAGCAGCAGGTTACCTGAGGGCAGGGGGGTGTCGGTTGAAGTGATGTGGAGCCAGTTACCTTCGGTATCCGAGCCGTCATCGATAAGTGACAGGCTGTCGCCGTTTTTATCCGCCTGCAACTGAAGCTCGCTGAGCGAGACATTTACGGTCAGCGTCGCGGAGGCGTTCGTCAGCCGGCCTTCTTCTTCGAGAACGTCATGTTTCTCGGTGGCGTGCAGATAGGACGTCATGGTCACTTCGTAAGTGCCATTGCCCAGTTGCTGTGCCGTGGTCGTGTGCCACGCGCCAAGAGTATCGGCTTGTGCCACCAGAGGTGAGATGGTGACGCCGGAGGTCGCCTTAATGTTGACGACGGCCATTGCGTCCGCCTGAATCAGGTTCGTGGCTTGCTCAATCCACGTACTCGTGGCTGCACCTTCCGCGTTGTTCAGGCCAGTCCAGCCGAAAACCAGCGTGCCGGTGTGGCTGGTAATGCTGGTGTCTGTTGCGATAGACTTGTCGTCTACAGTTTTAAAGATATCAGCCGTCTGGCCAGCCAGAGCGGCGAACGCACCGTTTTCGAGTGTGCCAGCCACTGCAACGGTGTTCTGCGGCAGGATTGCGTAATAGGTCGGATCGGTATTATTGGTGAAAAGAGACAGATCAAGGGTCGGATTAGACGTGGAAATATTCACGTCAAATGTCGTCAGGTAAGTACTTGTATCGTTGGCCGGCGCGGCCAGCGTAGCCAGACCATCGATGCCGAACTGGTCGGCATAAGCATCCAGCGAGAAGTTCAGGAAGGATGGCACGCTTTCGCCGGCCTGAGTCTCGGTGGTGGTGTAGAAATTGAAGGTCTTGGAAGTCGATGAGCCTTCCTCGCCGACAACGATCTGATACCAGGCAACACCATTGGCCGCCATTGGCAGCCCGGTCAGCTGTATCGTTCCCTGCGGCTGTGCTGGCCCGCTCAGGAGAGAATAAGTATCGGTCGCGGAATCATATGAAAATGTCCAGTTCTGCCACGGTGAAACGCCATCATTTGGAATTTGCACTTCGTGCCAGATCGGCGTCGTGCCGTCGTAGCCGGTGATGAAGCGGAATGTGACATCTGTTCCCTTATCGAGAACAAGGGATTGTCCGCTACCGAGGATGAGGTTGATGTTGGTGCCGTTACCGGAGTACCACTTTACTGTCTGATAGAGATCGGCAGCCTCGCCGGTGCCGGTTTCTTCCGCTGAAACGTGGTTATCGCCTTTGACGTAGTTGTATATCTCAGGGGTCGTGTAGAATTTCTTGACGTCATCGACATTGGCATTGTCGCCGAACAGCGTGATGCTGATATTCTCAACATCCGTTCCCGTCGTTTTGTCATAAGTCGACAGAAGCGGTGAGCCGATGGAGTATGCGGCCGTCAGGGCATCGCCATACTGGGTGCCGTAGGCATTTGAATTCTCGAAGATGACCTTCTCGTAAGGGTCCCAGCGCTGCTTGACGCTGTCATCCAGAGAAGTCGTCGTGTGCTCGCCGAAGGCGTAAGTCGGATCCCAATTGTAGTTCTTGTTAAGATCGATCTTCTCGGAGACCTCGCTGTTGAGCGATGTTCCGCTGGACTCCAGATAGCCAGCCGTCAGACCGAGGGTAAGCTGCTGGAATACCGCGCCCCAGGCATTGTTCGCGCCGGTTCCCATGACATTGGTCTGGTGGCCGGTCGTCTGGTTGGTGTAAAGCTCGACGGGATCGGTCAGGGCCTCATCTGAATAAAGCGAGGCCGTTCCCAGCGTGGAATAGATGCTGTTCTCCAGATCGGAGAACGAAATCTTGAGGTAGCCCTTGATCTCGCTTCCATCTGTGGGGTCGAGACGGAAATAGCCACCGTCGGGTTCGCTCTTATCCGCAACCCATATCAGCGTGTAGCTGTAGAATCCGGCATTGCGCCAGACGGTTGTCGCCTGCCCATCCCCAATATCGCCCGCGCCATTGAAATAGCCATTGATGACAATTTCCTTGTCGGTGTTCTTCAGCGCACCGAGATAGGCACTCCAGTTGCTGGCGGAATAGGCGGCCTCATCGGAGGGAAGAGTGACGGCCACTGCGGGTGACTGTATCAGGCGGGTGTCGCCATCCAGACCGCCGCTGGTATATTTCGTTACGGGTGAAACATCGTGGTCTGTCGGGGCGTTAGTCAGGTCCGTGATGATCGTATCGCCGTTTACGGCGTAACCACGGGTGCCGGAACTGGTCTCCAACCCCATTGAAAAGCCAAAGCCTTCAATGACAGTCAGGTTGACAGCATCGGTTGTCGAGCCGCTGAGAGTGAGTTCTATGCTGTCGTAGCGATAGCTCCCCTCTGCTGCATTATGCCAGTTTATCTCATTTTGCGCGATAGTGGTCGGGTCTATGACCTTGCTGCTATCGGTTGTACTCTGTACGATAAAGTATATCTTTCCGGCATTGAGGATTTCGCTGCCACTGGTCAGCGTCAGGGTTGCGGTAGAACTGCTGGCATCGAGCTTCACGGAAGCAAGCGGCGTGTCGCCGCCGCCGGAACTCATGCTGCGCGAGCCGTAAAGAATGGCGTAGCCGGTCACATCGGACTCTTTGAGCCAGTCCGTGAACGTACTGTCGAGGTTGATCGTGAGCGTGGTCGCCATCGCAGTTCCCCCTGCCGTATCGAATGCCCCCGGGCGGTAAACTCTAAGGGTTAAATGGGACTTTGTGCCAGTGCTTATTTTGGAGATACTCAGGATTGTAAATTGGCTTATTCATTGCAACTTTAATAATATTTGATTTAGTATTGAAGGTGAATATTTCGAGAAAATGTAAATTGATACGCGATATTGAATTATATCGATAAAAACGCGCGGTGTTGGCAATCTGTTGTGTTGTTTCTTGATTTTGAGAGGTGGTATTTCTGTTGTGATTTAATCTATTAAGTTCAATTTTGTTCTGTCTGATGGCGATGAAAATACCATTCACACCTTGATGGCTATGAATGTCTGTGAATTGGCTTCCGTTCATCCGGACTGATTTGGCCTGTTGCTGTCAGGCGGTATCCGTAGATCGCCCAAAGCCCGACATTCCCTGCCCGGATAAGTTGAATGCGTATTTTACATCTCGCGCGATCGATATTTTCAAAATTCATTCTCATCATGACTTCACAGGTCCATTTATATCTGTAATTGTCGTGGCCAATTACGACTAGTTTGAAATCGATTGGGTTTCTGGATGAAGATTTTTCGTTCTTTCTTGATTTTAATGTCGATGTTTTTTGTCGCTGCGGGCTCCGGCCACGCACTGGCGGCGGGTGGGAAGCCTGTCATCAACCAGAAGAAAGAATATTATCAGGCGAGATGGGTCTGGTCTGGTGTTTTGAAAGTTACGGCAGACCCAAACAATGTGAGTTTCATCCAGTTCAATACACCGACGGCTGCCGTTTATTGCTATAAGACAAAATGCCTGACGGTGAGCCCGAAGGTCGGGGCAAATGGGGTCTTCACGTTCAGCACCAACGGAAGGGATCTGTTCCAGTTCAGGACCGTGAGCGGATCGACCATTCAGGCGCGCTATTGGCAGGACGGGCGCACGGCCTCCCGCACACCTGATGCGGCGGCCGTGTTCCAGCGCAAGAATTGATGTGCCTGTCATTGATGTGGACTGTCGTGGCCGACAGACCGGTTCATTTTCGGAACAAGAATGTGAAGATAATGGTACATTCCCGGAACATAGCGGCGCTGGCGGCCGTTGCGCTCTCGGCGGGTGCGCTCGGGCCTGTGGCACCGGCCATGGCCGAAGAAGATATCGGCACGATCGTCGGCGGTTCCGAGACCCCTTATGGCGCGGCGCGGGGCTGGACCGTGTTCTCCGGCACGGGCAAGGACGGGTCTGCCTATTGCGTGGCCGAGACCGGGCAGGGGCAGGACCGGTTGCGGATCGGCTTCAGCAACGAGCATTGGCAGCTCGCGGTGCCGTTCGCTTCCAAGCCGGACTATACCGGCTTCCTGACCGTCGATGGCGGCAAGCGAATGATCTCGGGCTTTGCGACCGGTCAGTGGACCATCGCGTGGATGGACCTGCCCGACCTGGACCGGGTGAAGAACGGTGCCAGCATGGTGTTCGACATGGGGACACGCAGCGTCACCCATGGGCTCACCGGGGCAGCGGCGGCCGTGCTCAAGGTTCAGGAATGCATCGCGCGTTCAGGCGGGGCGACTGCGGCGGAAGGCGGTGGCGGCGAGGCGACCGCGAGCCTCCACGCCGCGTGGACGAAGAAGCTCGGACGGTGGGAGCTGACCCGCTACACCAGAGATGAGGAGGGCGCGGACCTCAGCCACTGCACGGCCATGGTTCTCACCGGTTCCGAACAGGGGCTGCGCTTCAGCTATTCGGCACCGGCCGGCTCGTTCGTCTATGGCTTCTCGGGTCTGGGCAGCGCAGCCGATGCCGCGGCCATTCCGCTGCGGGTCTGGTTCGACGGCAACAAGGCCGGTGCGCTGGAGGCGACCGCCGAACTGGCGGCCGATGAAAACGGTTTCGAGTGGCGCTCCGTGCATCAGGGCGCGGCCGATGCCGGAGGACTTGAGGCGCGCTTTGCCGGCGCGAAGAAGGTGACGTTTGCCTACAAGGTCGACGGCAAGGCCCACAGCGAGAGCTTTGCGTTGCCGGACGTTGGCGCGGTGCTGAAGCAACTGCTCGCCTGCGGCGCCTGAAACAATGAGGACGGGCCGGCGTGGGCCGGCCCGTCCTTCTTCTTGAGTGCAGGAAAGATGCCTGTCAGAGAGCGGCGAGTTCGGAGACGAACTTGGTGCGCAGGAAGGCATCCAGCCCCTCGATGCCGCTCTCGGAGCCGTAGCCGGACTCGTTGATGCCGCCGAAGGGGGTCTCGGGCGTCGAAACGGCCATGTGGTTGACGCCGACGAGGCCGGCGTCGAGGGCCTCCTCGGTGCGGGCGGCAAGGGCGCCGGAGCGGGTGAAGACGAACGACGCCAGCCCGTAAGGCAGCGCGTTGGCCCGCTCGATGACCTCATCGAACGACGAGAACGGCGTCAGGGAGGCAATCGGCCCGAACGGCTCGGTCGACATGATGGCGGCATCGGCCGGCACGTCCGCCAGAACGGTCGGGGCGAAGAAGTGCCCGCGATTGCCGATGCGGGTGCCACCGAGCTTCAGCTTCGCGCCCTTCGCAACGGCGTCCTGCACCAGTTCTTCCATCGCGGCGAGGCGGCGACGGGCAATCATCGGGCCCATCTGGGTGCCGGCCTCAAGGCCGTTGCCGATCTTGAGGGCGGAGGCCAGTTCCACGAAGCGGTCGGTGAAGGCGCCGTAGAGCGAGTCGTGGATGAAGAAGCGCGTCGGCGAGGTGCAGACCTGACCGGCATTGCGGAACTTGAAGGTGGCAAGGGTGCGGGCCGCCAGTTCCAGATCGGCATCGCCATGGACGATAACCGGGGCATGGCCGCCGAGTTCCATGGTGCAGCGCTTCAGCGTGGCGGCGGCGAGCCGCTGCAGTTCCTTGCCGACAGCGGTGGAGCCGGTCAGCGTGACGGCCTTGGGGATCGGCGAGGCCAGCAGCACCTGCGAGACGTGCGCCGGCACGCCGAACACCAGATTGAGCACGCCCGCCGGCAGGCCCGCTTCCTGGAAGCAGCGTGCGATGGCGACCGCGGTGCCGGGCGTTTCTTCCGCCGGCTTCATGATGATCGAGCAGCCCGCGCCCAGCGCGCCGGCAATCTTGCGGATGACGTTGGAGGAGGGGAAATTCCACGCGGCGAAGGCCACCACCGGCCCGACCGGCTCCTTCAGCACGATCTGGCGCACATTGGGCATGCGCGCAGGCACGATGCGGCCGTAGGCGCGCTTGCCTTCCTCGGCATACCAGCGGGTGACGTCGGCGGCGAACTGCACCTCCGGCACCGCCTCGCCCAGCGGCTTGCCGTTTTCAAGCGTCAGCAGGCGACCGATGCGCTCCTTGCGGGCCTCGATGAGATCGGCGGCCTTCATCATCAGGGTGTAGCGGGCCTGCGCGGTCATGGCCTTCCAGACGCGGAAGCCCTTCTGCGCGGCGGCGAGCGCGCGGGCAAGGTCTTCGTCGGAGGCATGCGGCACGGTGCCGAGCGCCTCGCCGGTGGCGGGGTTCTCCAGAACCTCGGTCTTGCCGGTGGAGCCCTGACACCACTCACCGTCGATCAGCAGCTCGATTGTCTCGTCGTAAAGCGGAAGGTCGCTCATTGTCTTTGTCTTTCTCCAGAAGGCCCGCCCGGCGGCTGTCCGCCCGGCAGGCCGGAAGGCGGGATGTTCAGCGGCAGAGGAAACCGTCGGGCAGGGGATCGCCGGCGGCAAGGACAAAGCGGTGCTCGCCGGTAATGTGGGCAAGGCCGGAAATGTGCGGGCGCACCGCTCCGGCGTCGCCTTCGATCGCCATCGGGGTGGCGGTGAAATCGACATCGAGGATGTTGCGGGTGCGGATCGTCTGGCCGGGTTGCAGCCGGCCGCGGGCGACAAGCTGAGCAAGGCGCGCCGACGACCCGGTGCCACAGGGCGAGCGGTCGAACTTGTTGGCTTCCAGAACCACGAGTTGCCGGCTGACCAGCCCGCCGGCCTCCTGCTGCGTATCGTGGAACAGGATGCTGTCAATTGGTTCGTCGGCGCCGGCAATCGCGCCGGCGGCGATGAGCGCGTTGAGCGCGGCTTTCAGCGCCGCGCCGGTGGCCATGGCATGGGATACGCCGGACGGCGCCAGAACGACGCCGGCCTCGCGCGCCGGCACGAGGCCGTACCAGTTGCCGCCCCAGACGACATCGGCGGTAACCGCAAGGTCGCCGGCCGAAACCGGGACGTCGAGAGCAGCGACACGGGCCGGCACGTTTTCAAAGGTGACGGCGGAAACAGCGCCGTCCCGGCGGGCAACATGCACCGTTATGATGCCCGCGGGCACTTCCAGCGTGAAGTGGCTTTCCGCCTGCCCGGACGAACCGATCAGGCCCATGTGGTCCAGCGTCACCGCCAGCCCGATGGTGGCGTGCCCGCACATCTCCAGATAGGTGTAGCTGCCGAGAAAGAAGGCGCCGAAATCGGCAACCCGGCTTTCCGTAAGCACTACGCCAACCATGGCTGCGTGGCCGCGCGGCTCGTGCAGCAGAAAGGTGCGCAGGCGGTCGAAGCGGGCGCGGAAATCGTCCCGACGGGCGGCGACGGTGTCGCCCGAAAGCACCGGCAGGCCGCCGGCGACCACCCGCGTGGGGTGGCCGGCGGTGTGGCTGTCGATGGTGGCGATCCAGCGGCGTTCAGCCATGGTTTCTCCGGTCAATGGCTTTCCCCCGTCAGCGGCCGGCCTTGATGGTGTCGGCGATCTTCTCGCCGGCCATCACGGTCGTCAGCATGGTGTTGGCGCTGATGACGGCGGGCATGATCGAGGCATCGACCACCCGCAGCCCCTCCACGCCGATCACGCGGGCCGAAGGGTCCACAACGGCCTTCTTCTGGTCCGCGCTGCCGATGCGGCAGGTGCCGGAGGCGTGCCAGCTGCCGCAGGTGTTCTCCACGATCCAGTCGCGCAGCGCCTGCCGCGAGGCCATCATCTCGCCAGCCTTCAGGCCGGGGGTAATGACGTTCTCGATCATCAGTTTACGCGAGAGCTGGCCAGTACCCATGATGCCCGCGGCCATCAGCGTGAGGAACCAGTTCTGCCGGCTCACCGCGCCCAGCTTGCGCACGCGCTCCGAGAAGGTGGCCGGGAACACGTTTTCGATGACGCCGTTCATCGCCGGATCGTTCACGATGCGCCACAGCCGGTGCATGCCGTCCTCAAGGCGCAGGAGGTCGCGCTCGTCGGAAAGCTGGCGGAAATTGATGAACGGCGCGGTCGCGGCGTCCGGGCCGGCGAGACGCACCTCGCCGGTGGAGTAGGGGCGGTTGACGCACACCAGAATGGAGGCCAGCCGGCGCCCCAGCGGGTGCCACGCCGCGCGGTTGGACGGCAGCACGAACATGTCGCCGGGCGTGGTATCCGGCAGGCCGGAGGTGTAGCGATAGCCGAGCTGGATGTGGCGGCGCTGGCTGGCGGGCAGGCGGGCAGACTTCGGCAGGTAGGCGGCGAAGGCCACCATCGGGTGGTCCATCAGGTTCTGCCCCACGCCCGGCCGGTCGGCGCGCACGGCGATGCCGAAGGCCCTGAGGTGATCGGCCGGGCCAATGCCGGCGCGCATCAGGTGGGCCGGGGTCTGCAGCGCGCCGGTGGAGAGGATCACCTCGCGCGCCTTCAGCGTGATCGGGCCGCGCGGGCCGGTGGCCCTGAGGCCGACGACGCGGGTGCCCTCGAACAGCAGTTCCTGCAGCTCCGTTTCAGCCAGGATCGTCAGGTTCGGCCGCGCCCGTACCTCGCGGGTGAGATAGGCGCGGGCGGTGGAGACGCGCTTGCCCTCGACATTGTTGATGGTCATCGGGAAATAGCCGTCGTCGAAGACGCCGTTATGATCCCCGATGTTGGGCACGCCCTGCCGGGAAAGCACCTTCGCCACCGTCTTGGCAAAGGGCGACCAGTCCTTTTCGCCGATCCGGCGCAGCGGCATCGGGCCGTGGCTGCCGTGAAGCTGGCTCTCGCCGAAATCGAGGTCGGTTTCCAGCTTGCGGAAATAGGGCAGGACCTCGTCCCAGCCCCAGCCTTCGGCGCCGTCGGCCGCCCAGCCGTCATAGTCCCACGGCGTGCCGCGGAAGGCGAACTGGCCGTTGATGCTGGTGCCGCCGCCCATCACCTTCGCCTGTTCGTAGCGCCGGCCCGGCTCGCCGGGAAAGCGCGGATCCCTCAGGTGAACGCTGAGGTTCTGCCAGTGATAGATGCGGTTGAAATAGGCGACGATGGGGTAGGCATCCAGCGTGTCGGCCGGCTCGGCGCCGGGCGGCGTATCGCGGCCGGCCTCGACGAGCGCGACCTTCAGGTTCGAGGCTTCCGAGAGACGGCTCGCCAGAACCGCACCGGCCGCGCCGCCACCGACGACAATATAGTCAAAGCTTTGTTCGGACATCTTCGTTCAGTCGTGATTGTGCCAGACCGTCTTGAAGCGCAGGAACGCCTCAAGGCCCGCGCGTCCCATTTCCTTGCCGAAGCCGGAGCCGCCGAAGCCGCCCTGAGGCGTGGCGAAATCTGGCTGGCGGCCGTGGCCGTTGACCCAGACCGTGCCGGCATTCAGCCGGCCGGGCAGGGACATGGCCTTTGCCGCAGAGGTCGTGTAGAGACTGGCGGCCAGTGCATAAGTAGGATGATTTGCCATTGCGAGGGCTTCCTCCTCGTCGGCGTAGCCATAGACGGAGAGGACCGGACCGAAGAATTCCTCGCGGAAGCCGACGGACGTGTCGGGCACGCCGGACAGCACGGTCGGCTCGAAATAGCCGCCGGCATTGAGGCCGGCGAAGCGCTGCCCGCCGGTCAGCACGGTGGCACCGTCGGCCACGGTTTCCGCAACCATGCGCTCGATGCGGGCGCACTGCCTTTCGCTGATGATGGGCGGCAGCGTGGCGCGGGTATCCCACGTGGGGCCGGGCTTGCGGGCCCGTGCGAGCGTCACGATGCGGTGGGTCAGCTCGTCGAGAATGCGCCGCGGGGCGATGAGGCGCGAACCGGCGGTGCAGACCTGCCCGGCATTGGCGAGGAAGCCGCCGGCGATGATGCCGGCCAGCGCGTCAAGGTCGTGGCTGTCGTCCATCACCAGCTGGGGCGTCTTGCCGCCGAGTTCCAGCGTCAGCGGCTTCGTGCCGGAAAGGGCGGCGTCTGCCATGACCCGCGCGCCGGTGGCCGAGGAGCCGGTGAAGGTGATCTTGCCCGTCAGGGGATGGCGCACCAGCGCCGAGCCGGTTTCGCCGGCGCCCTGAACGATATTGAAGAGGCCCGCAGGCAGGCCGGCCTCGACGGCGAGTTCGGCAATCATCACCGCCGACGAGGGGGTAAGCTCGGACGGCTTCAGCACCACCGCGTTGCCGGTGACGAGCGCCGGCGCCGACTTCCAGATGGCGTTGATGGCGGGGAAGTTGAACGGCGCGATGGAGGCGACCACGCCGTAGGGTTCGGGTTTCAGATAGGTGGTGCCGCCGTTGGCACCCGCGATCAGGGTGCCTTCGATCTTGTCGGCCCACTCTGCGAAATAACGCACGGCGCCGGCGGCGCGCACGAGGTCGCGGGTGATGACGTCCTCCACCGGGCGGGTCGTCGTCGCGGCCTCCAGACGGCCGAGTTCCGTGCGCCGTGCGTCGATCTTGTCGGCCCACGCCTTCAGAACCCGCGCGCGCTCCGTGGGGGTGGCTCTGGCCCAGCCGGAGGCGACGCGGGTCTCGGCGGCAAGGCGCATGGCCTCGTCCACCAGGCCCGCATCCGCTGCCCGGATAGTACCGATATCGGCCCCGTCGGAGGGTCGCTTCAGCGCGATCGGCGCGCCGTCGCCGGCGATGCGCCGGCCACCGACGAGGTGGTCGGTGATCGCGGCAACGCTGTTCGGGTCGAAATCATGGGACATTGTGTCCACTCCGAAATTCGTCTGCTCAGACCCCGGTCAGGCGGAAGCCGGACTGGAACGGATCGTGGGGGTCGAGGAAGAAGTTGAAGGAACCGGTGAGGTAGGCGGAGCCGGTGACGGTGCACTGGATGGCGGGCAGGTCGCCCACCGTGGTCTCGCCGTGGATCGCGCCGGTGAACACCGTGTCGAGGATGCCGGCATGGCGGAAGGTATCGCCCGGCTTCAGCTCGCCCTTGCCGTGCAGCATCGCCATGCGCGAGGCGGTGCCGGTGCCGCACGGCGAGCGGTCGATCACGGTCGGCGGGCAAACCACCACGTTCTTGCCGTCGAAGCGCACGCCGTCGCCGTCGCCGATGATCTCGATCTGGTAGATCTCGTTGACGTGGGACAGCGTCGGGTGCTGCACCGGAATGGCAGCGAGGCCGGCGCGCAGTTCCGCCGCCGCGCTGACCAGCGCCCAGGCGTTGTCGGTGGTCAGGTCGAGGCCGAGATCGGACGCCTTCACGATGAGGTAGAAGTCGCCGCCGAAGGCGATGTCGGCGCGCACCGCGCCGAAGCTGGCGGTTTCCACCGTCACGTCGCGGCGGTAGAGGAAGCTGGCCGGCATTTCCAGCGTGACGGAAACGGCACGGCCGCCTTCCACCTTCACCCGCGCCGGCACCACGCCGGCCGGCGTATCGAGGCGCACCAGCGTTTCGCCTTCGGTGGCGGTGATGTAGCCGGCCTCCACCGCGATGGTGGCCACCGCCATGGCGCAGTGGCCGCACATCGGCGGATAGGTGTCGGGCTCAAGAATGATCATGCCGATGTCGGCATCGGGCGAGCAGGCTTCCGTCAGCACTGCCGCCGGCATGTTGAACGAGCCGCGCGGCTCGAACAGCACCAGCTGGCGCAGCCAGTCGCGGGTCATGAGATCGGCGCGCTTCTCCACCATGGTCTTGCCGCGGATCGGGCCGAAACCGGAGGTGATGAGGCGAAGCGGGCAGCCGGCGGTGTGGGAGTCGATGCCCTGGATGATACGGGTGGAACGCATGTCTGAGGTCGTCCGGGATCAGGCGAGCTTCTGGATGGTGGCGGCAACGCCGGCGTCCGTGAGGATCTTCTCCACGGAGGCCATCTGCGCGTCGGTGAAGGGCAGCAGCGGCTCGCGCGGGATGCCGACCGGCTGGCCGAGGGTGTTCATCGCCGCCTTGATGCCGGCATAGAACGAACCCGCCTTGAAGCAGCGGTAGATGGCAAACAGCGCCGGCTCCAGCGCATCGGCGGTGGCGACGTCGCCCGCCTTGCAGGCATCGAAATAGCGGCGCACGAGGCGGCCGGAAAGCTGGTGGGCCATGGCCACCACGGCGACGACGCCCAGCGGCAGCGACGCGCGGATCATGGTCTCGTAGCCGACGAAGACGGACAGTTCGCCCTTAACCCGGGCGGCCAGTTCCGTGACCTGCTGGATGTCGGCCGAGGAATCCTTGATGGCGACGACGTTGGGCAGTTCCGCCAGCCGGGCGACCAGATCGGGCGTGATGTTGACGCCGATGCGCGCCGGGCTGTTGTAGAGCATGACCGGCAGGCCGGTGGCGCCGCAGACGCGGCGGTAGAAATGCTCCGCCTCGCGCAGGTCGGGCTTCGCGTAGATCGGCGGCAGGGCGAGAATGCCGTCGCAGCCGGCCTTTTCGGCGGCCGCCGAAAGCGCAACCACGACATCGGTGTGAAGGTCCGACACGCCGGCCAGAACCGGCACCCGGCCGGCGGCAACCCGGACCGTGGCCTCGAACAGCTTCACCCGCTCCTCGATGCTCATGGCGTAGAATTCGCCGGTGGAGCCGCACACGATGAGGCCATCGGCGCCGTTGGCGATGTTGGCTTCGGCCAGTTCCTCGAAGCGGGGAAAATCGATCGGGCCTTCGGGCAGGAAGGGGGTCACGAGGACACTGTGAATGCCCTGCCAGGCGGTCTTCTTGGTCATGGGAGTTCCGGTTGTCTGAAACGAGGGTGAACGGGGCCGTGGCGCGGGCAGGCCATGGCCGGCGGCGCGCGGGACGGAATGGATGAAGTTCTCAGGGGCCTGAGCGGGTGTCCGGCTCAGGTGGAAAGCAGCGGCCGCATCAGTTCCGCGGTCGCGTGGAAGCGGTTGACGAAGGTCTGAACGCGCTCGTTCTGCGGACGCAGCAGAACCTCCTGCGGCGTGCCTTCGGCGGCGATCGCGCCCTGATCGAGGAAGACGACGCGGGTCGCCACCTCCAGCGCGAAGCCCAGTTCATGGGTCACGACCAGCATCGTCATGCCCTCGCGGGCCAGATCGATCATGGTGTTCAGCACCTCGCCGACCAGTTCGGGATCGAGCGCGGAGGTCGGCTCGTCGAACAGCATCATGGTGGGGCGCATATTGAGGGCGCGGGCGATGGAAACGCGCTGCTTCTGCCCGCCGGAAAGGCGGGTCGGCATGCGGTTGGCGAAATCGGCCATGCCAACCTTCGCCAGCAGATCCATGGCGCGCTCGCGGTTGGTCCGGTCGCTCTCGCGCAGCACCGTGCGCGGGCCTTCCATGACGTTTGCCAGAACGCTCATGTGCGGAAACAGGTTGAACTGCTGGAACACCATGCCGACCCGGCTGCGCAGGGCGGCGATATCGCGGCCGAGCAGGCGGGCATTGTCGCGCCCGTCCGGCGAGCGGTCGAAGATGGGGCGGCCACCGATGGCGATGCGCCCGGAGGTGGGCTGCTCCAGCAGGTTGACGCAGCGCAGCAGCGTGGTCTTGCCGGACCCCGACGAGCCTAGCAGCGCCACGACCTCGCCCGGCCGGACATCGAGATCGATGCCCTTGAGGACCTCGTGGGAGCCGAAGGACTTGCGGACGGCGCGGATTTCGGCGAGCGGCGCGGCGGATTTGGTATCGGTCATTGTCGCGGCTCCTCTCAGCGGTTCCGCATCTCAAGCCGGCGGGCGAGATAGTTGGACGGAACAAGGATGGCGAGGAAAATGAGCCCGACAACAGTGTAAACTTCCATCGGACGGTAGGTGAAAGACGAGATGTAGCTCGCCTGATAAAGCAGGTCTGGAATGGTGATCACCGAGAGAAGCGTCGTGTTCTTCATCTGGATGATGGTCTGGCCGGCCAGCGGCGGGATCATCTGGCGAAGCGCCTGCGGAAGGATGATGCGCGTCATGGCCTGGCGCGGCAGCATGCCCAGCGCCCGGGCGGCATCGGCCTGCCCGTGATCGAGCGACTGAATGCCGGCGCGCAGGATTTCGGCATAATAGGCGCCGCCATAGAGACTGAGGGCCAGAATGCCGGCGGCCTCGCGGGAGATGTTGATGCCGGCGAAGATCGGCAGCGCGTAATAGCTCCACAACAGCCACACCAGCAGCGGCACGTTGCGGAAGAATTCCACGAACAGAACCCCGATGATGCGCAGGAGCCGGAACGGAGAGAGCTGGGCAAGTGCGATCAGGAGGCCGATGATCAACCCCAGAACGCAGGTAATCACCGTATATTGCAGGGTGATGAGCAATCCCCACCCGAGGAGATGCGCGTTTTGGGTGATGACGGACCAGTCGAACACGGGTTTCAGGCCTTCCGGAAAGTGGGGGAGCAGGGTGGGCCGGGCGCCGGCCCAAGCGAGGGGGGAGGAATGCGGCGCCCGACCCTTTTCGCCGTCAGAAGCTGAAGTCGGGGGGCAGCATCGACAGGTCGATCCCGTGCTTCTCGAAGGACTGCTGCAGCTTGCCCTGCGCCAGACCCAGCGCGCGCTGCTGGTTGATCCAGTTGGTCAGCCAGTTCTCGTAGCCTTCGTTGCCTTCCTCGCGACGCACGCCGATGGTGGCCGGATTGCGCAGGACGGGGGTCGGCAGCGTGATTTTGCCGTTGATCTGCTTGGCGATCTGAACCGCATCGAAGATGGCCACGATCATGGCATCGGCGCGGCCGGACTGCAGTTCCATCACGCCCAGCGGGCGATCCTCGACCGGAACGATGGTGGCCTTCTGGGTCAGGGATTCCGCCACGACCTGCATCGTGCCGCCCTTCTGCACCACGATCTTCACCGCCGGATCATTGAGCGAGGCCCATGTCTTGTGGGTGGTGCCCGGCTTCGTCACGATGGCCCACGCATCGGTGAACAGCGGCGCGTTGAGATAATCGACCACGAGGCCGCGCTTGGGATTGGGGTTCAGGCCGAAGGCGATGTCGATCTTGTTGGCCTGGAAATCGGCGGCCAGATTGCCCCACGTGGTTTCCACCGGAACAACCTTCACGCCCAGCAGGCCGGCGATATCGGTGGCCCAGTCCATGTAGAAGCCGCTCCACGCGCCGGTGTTGGGATCGCGGATATAGCCCGGCTCCTCGCCGACCATCACCGGCACGCGCAGTTCGCCGCTGGAGCGGATGCGGTTGAGCACGAGGTTGGGGTCGGCGGCCAGCGCGCCCTGGAGGAAGGAAAAGGCCGTGACGATGGCGGCGGCCAGAAACAGGATGATGTTGCGGAAGGAGACGCGGCCCGCCGAGGGCGGACGGGCGGTTGCAAGGCTTGTCATTTTCGTTCCCTGATATCTCTGGATTTTGCGGGGGAGCCGGTTATCGCAGGAAGCCGCTGCCGAGGGCGTCGTCCGCTTCCTGAATGAGCGTGGCGACGGCCTTGAGGTGCGCGCGACCGGTGATGCGGGTGGTCACGGCCATGGCACCGCCGGCGCCATGGGTGAGGGCGGTGACTTCGCCGGAAAGGTGACCGCCGAAAAGGCTGACGGCTTCCAGCCGGGTGCCGGGGCCGGCAAGGCCGGTGGCGGCGCGGCGGGCGAGAAGGCAGGCAAGACCGGCGACACCGGGCGAGCGGTCGAATTTCTGCCGGTCGATGGCGAGGAACTGCCGCATGCCGCCGGCCCCGTCGCTGCCGTGGAACAGCACGGATTCCACCGGGGTCTGGGTGCCGCGCCGGCGCGGCAGGGCATCGTTGAGATGGTTGCGCAGGCGGTCGCCGACGCGCAGCAGGGTATCGATGGAACCGCTTTCGAGTTTCAGCCCGGCGGCATCGGCATCGACCAGCGCATAGGCACCGCCGCACAGCACCACCGCCACGTCGAGATCGAGACCGTCAAGGGTGACGATGCGCCCGGTTTCCGGCAGGATGGCGGGCGGCATTTCCAGCGAGATCGCTTCGGCATCGCCATCAGCGCCGGCTTCGACGGTGAGAATGCCGTCCGGCACCTCGATGGTGAAGCGCGGGCCGCGCGGCAACCGGCCGAGCGCGCGCAGCGCCGCCGTGTAGCCCATGACGGCATGGCCGCAGAAACCGGGGTAGCCGTAGGACGAAATGAAGAATGCGCCGAAATCGGCCGCCGCCGAGGCCACCGGCACGAGCCCGAACGCGCCGGAATGGCCGCGCGGCTCGTGCAGCAGCATCGGCCGCAGGGCATCGTAACGGGCGGCGAACTGGCGTGCCTTGCCGGCGACGGTTTCGGCATCGAGCCCTTCGAGGGGCTCGATCAGGATGTGGGTCGGATGGCCCTCGGTGTGGGTTTCGATGACGCGGAAGGTTCGCGCACCCTCCGGCAGGGCAAGGCTGAGGGCGCCTTCGCCGATGCCCTCGCCGATGTCGGAGCCGAGGGCGAGGCGGCGGTCGGAACGCTCGAAATTCATGGCCGACAGGCGGTTGCTGTCGGTATTGACCCACAGCACCTTGGCCGGCACGCTGCCGGCATTGCGCCAGCGGTGGGCGATGCGGCTGTTGAAATAGGCGCCGTCGCCGGGCATCAGGATTTCCGCATCGCGGTCGGCGAGTGCGATTTCCAGCGCGCCTTCGAGGATGTAGATAAGTTCCTCGCCCTCATGGACATAGAAGCCGTCGCTTTCGCGGTCGGGATCGATAGTCCAGACCTCGGCATCC